>DASXMJ010000114.1 GCA_036495685.1 Candidatus Binataceae bacterium
AGGAGCATATTCAGTGCGCCCTTCGCCGGTCGTGATTGATCTCACCACTACGTCGCCAGTGTTCACGCCCACCCGTGCCTGGATTGGAAGGT
The DNA here is from genome assembly GCA_036495685.1 of Candidatus Binataceae bacterium. Classification (NCBI taxonomy): domain Bacteria; phylum Candidatus Binatota; class Binatia (SeqCode); order Binatales (SeqCode); family Binataceae (SeqCode); species Binataceae bacterium (SeqCode). The sequence continues at coordinate 93 of DASXMJ010000114.1, forward strand.
CACCTTCTGCGCGGGTGCGGTCCGAGTAACGTTTCAGCTCCTCCTGAATTCGCAGCGCAGCGTATAGGGCGCGCTGCGGGTGGTCTTCGTGAGCGACTGGCGCGCCGAACACCGCGAAGATCCCGTCGCCAGTGGACTGCGCGACGTAGCCGCCGTAGTGCTGGACCGCTTCGATCATCAGCTTGAGTGCCGGATCGACGATAGCGCGCGCCTCTTCCGGGTCGAGATCCTCGATCAGCTCCATCGAGCCCTTGATGTCGGCGAAAAGGGCGGTAACGGTCTTGCGCTCGCCTTCCACATTCTCGGCCGCAGATGTTCCAGTCACCCGAATGGGCGTATCGTTCGCCTTCGCCCCCGCTAGCCCAAGAACTGCCGGGCCCGCTCCAAACGCGGCACCGCAGGAATCGCAGAATTTTGCATCCGTGCGGTTTTCTGCTCCGCACGAGGCACATCTGGGCGAAAGCTTAGAGCCACATTTGTCGCAGAAGCGTGCGCCTTCTCGATTGTCAGCTCCGCATTTCGCGCAGCGCATGGTGGTTACCCAGGTCCCCCTCGTTTGCAAGACGCTCAAGACTAAGCCCCTTTCAGCGCGCATCGCAAAGGTTTGATTTGAGAGGCGGAGCGACCGTCCACCTATGGTCCCGCCCACCTTCCGAGCGAGAAAAAGGACGCGCGATACAGTCGCGGTACCACCCTGCAAGGACCACAAAGACGCAAGCAGGAATGATTATCAAATTTATGCCAAATACGCCGAAATCGAAGGGGGTTACCGCCCCGCACCCTGATTATCAAGATGCTAATCACTCCGCAGCACTAAATTCCCCAACGTTGCGGAAGGCCATTTTTCCCGGGCACCGACGCAATAAAAGTACTCGGGAATTTCTGCCGGGGAATTATTTTCCCGAATACGTTAAGAGGACCCGATCCAGGCTTGGCGCCAAATGGACTTGATGGAGGCGAGAGCGTGCCACGCCGACGACAGAATATGACCATCTGCACGGAGGCTTGGAACCAAAGAGCCGTACGGAATTCAAGGCGATCCGCGGAGCGTAGGATTAGCATCGTTTCGCTCCGCGCGCGGAAAGACTAGCCACCTAGTGGACCTTTTACCGCTAACAAGATGTTGGATGCTGCCCGGGATCAATAATCTCGTTCTTTTGGTTTGCGTGATCAATTTGCGCCAATCGAAAACGCAAACCTCAGAATCACGGAACCAGGAGATCCCGTTGCGTGCAGGGGCGCGACGGATCGCGTGAGACACCTACAGGCGGCGACCGGAAATCTAACCTCATCTTGCTGTCTCGATTGGTTCTGACAAATAACTACAACTTGTAATCTAACAGTGATTAAGAGTAGCCTTCGTGTGGCTGCACCACACCGACGCTAGGGGGACCAACCGTGAAGCAGAACTCGGTTTGGAGCGCGTGGACGCCTCGCCACAAAGGGGCAGTTCGAGTCAGCCTGATAGCAGTGCTCCTTCTCGGCGGCGCCGGACTCTTGGGGCTGAGTGCGCACTCGCGAGCAGCCGATTTGAACCCGCCAAGTCAACCGATCCCGCTTGTCAGCGTCCAAGATCGGATCGAGCGGTCCAAGTTTTTCGCCAGCAAACTAGGCCTTGAGTTTGGCGTACCCGCAGGCGCACGCCGCGGCGCCATTACTCGAGGAGCGGCGACCGCGCTCTCGGCTGCGGTGACACCTACCAGCAGTCTCGCCTGGAGCAACATAGGGCCCCTCCCGATGAATGAGGCAGCGAACTTCGGCGGCGTCATCGTCGGGACTCCCGTAGCCATGACTGGACGGGTGAGCGCTATCGCGGTAGACCCGGCTAATGCGGCCAACATCGCTATCGGCGGCGCCAACGGCGGGATCTGGCTCTCGGCCGACACCGGCACAACGTTCAAACCGGTATTCGATTCCGAACCCAGCCAAGCCATCGGCGCATTGGCCTTCGACACCAGTACCTCACCGTCGACTTTGTGGGCCGGAACCGGCGAAGGCAACAACGCGGTCGACACCTACTATGGGCAGGGGTTGTTCAAGTCGACCAACTTGGGCAGCACCTGGACCTCGGTGGGCAGTTTTGATCGCGTCGCCTTCTCCAGGATCGCGGTAGACAACTCCTTCTCGCCCGCCCATATCTTTTTAGCGACTGGCAATGGAATCAGCGCCGGACGCTCAGATCCAGCGTTCAACGAGACCGACTTCACCAAGCAGGGCCTGTACCGTTCCACTGACGACGGTGTCACATTCTCGCAATACAGCGGGGCGGTGTTTGGGTGCTTCCTGGGTGGCGGTCCGTGCCCGGCCGCCGATGTCGCGGTCGACGGCAACCTTGTTGCTGCCGCGATCAACTTCGATAACGTTTTCATCTCCACTGACGCGGGAACAACGTGGACTCCCGCCAACTTTCCAGGCTTGACATTAGGCCCCGGTATCCTCAGCAACACCTTTCGTCAGAGTGTAGCTATTCAAACCGCCAGCCCAACGACGATTTACGCCATGGTTGGCAATGCCGCAGGGACCGCCTATCTGGGGTTCTTCACGTCAACTAACTCGGGCGCCACCTGGACAGCCCAAACGGTGCCGCAGGCCACTTTGAATGGAGTGACCATTGACGGCACAAGCAGCAGTAATATCGCGCAGTCGTTTTACGATCAGTACCTACTCGCATCGAAAATCACACCCGGGCTGGTGAGCTTTGGTGGTCTGGGACCGTATCTGTCAACCAACGGCGGCGCGACATGGATCTTTCTCGGCGCAAACGGCGGTATTCACACCGACCAGCATGCGGCCGCCTCCAACCCGACCGAGAGCACACTCTACATCGGCAACGACGGGGGCGCCTATGCGGTTAATGCGAGCAACGGCAGCATCGCGTCGCTGAACAACGACATCAACATCGGCCAGATCCAGGGCATCGGACCACTACCGCCCAGTGGCAGCAAGCTGATCGCCGGGTTCCAGGACAACGGTACACAGATTTTTTCGGGCACCCCAGCCTGGTTCTTTGCTGAAACTGGTGACGGGGGCTTTGCCCTGTTTGATCAAAAAGACCCGAGCTTCGCATACCACACCCTTGCTAGCGTGGGTGCCGGTATCCCTGTCGTCTCCATGTCCACCGACGGCGGCAACACGTGGAGCTTCAACACGCCGACCACCAATCTTGAAAACGCGCTCATCGCGGCCGGCGACCGCGGGGCGAACTTCTACCCGCCGCTGGCCAGCGATCCGATTACCGCCCATCGCGTCTTGTTCGCCGCTCAATTCGTTTACGTGTCGACCGACGGGATGGTCACCTGGGCTCGGCAGAGCACTACTGATCTCACCAGCGGTACCTGCGCCAGCACCTTCTGCGACGCTGGCGATGTGGAGTTCTCACCGGTCGATTCCACCAGGGCATGGGCTCTTGCAATGACCTTCAACGGCTCCGGCTTTGAGATCTCCAACACCACGCAAGCCAATTTGAACAGCGGTGGCACCTGGAACAACGTGACCGCCAACTTCAATTCGACGGCAGGTGCTAGTGCCAACACAACCACCCAGATAACCGGTGTTACCCCCGACCCGTTCAGCGCCCAGACTGCCTACGTGACGATCTCAGGCTTCAAGGCATCTACCGGAATCGATCACATTTTCAAGACTACCGACTTCGGCACAACCTGGAGTGATGTGACCGGCGATCTGCCCGACATTCCATCGCTGCGCCTGCTTGTGGATAACCAGGATTCGACCGGCCAAACGTTGCTCGTCGCCACCGACATCGGAGTATTCCGTTCAACTAATGGCGGTACAAACTGGGTGCAGGTGAGCCCCGCAGCGGCCGGTGGCACGCTGCCGGCGGTGCCGGTGTTCGATATCGAGCAGAGCAGCAACGGATTGATCTTCATCGGTACTCACGGCCGTGGTGCTTACCAGTTAACCACCGCCGCGGCGACTCCGACTCCAACCCCTACTTCGACCGCGACGCCAACAGCCACCCCGACCGCCGCTCCTACTTCCACCGCGACTCCCACCATCGCGCCTACCCCGACGGCAATACCAACCCCCGTCGTTACCGTAGTCTCCTCGGGAAATGGCAGCGGCAAGCCTGGCTCGACTGTCGCCGGCGGAACCTTTGCCATCTCCAACAGCAGTTCTGGTATGGAAATGATCTCCTCGGTAACCATCGGGGTAAGTGATCCCAAGGTGTTCTCCTCCCTGACCCTGACCGCGACAGTCGGCGGAGCCCAAACCGTTTCCGGCCCGGTCACGCCAGCCGGTTCAACGGTCTTCAGCTTCTCGCCTCCATTGAGTCTGGCGAGCGGACAGAGCGCGAAGTTCGCTCTTAGCACCGTCATCTCGATGAACCCCGCAACGAACAATCAACGCCGCGTTCAATACGTATATGCGGCGATCGGTCCTACGACCGGTGACAAAGATGAAAATTCGGGCGGGCTTTGTCCGCTGCTCTGGGGGCTTGGGATGATTGGAATCACCTTGCTTAGCACTAACGAACTCAAGCGACTCAGAATTATTGCTTTCACATCCCTTGCACTAATGATTGCGCTCGGTGCGGCCGGATGCGGAGGGGGCAGTGGAGGCGGTGGTCGTACCGTCAGGCCATCATCCACCCAGACCGTGCAGGCGGCATCGGTCACGCTGGGCGGCGTCACCCAGACTGTCGGGGGTTTACCGGCGACGCTTGGAGAGATCAAGGGCTGAAATGACGGCCAAAGTGAGCGGGCGGGTTCCTAACCTACTAACACTTGCGTGCGGAGCCCTCATCGCTCTTTTAGTCTACCAAGAGCCCGGATGTGCTAATACTCCAACATCGACGCCGTCACAGTCCATGAGTGATTCGGGCATATATGGGTACCTGACCGCTGCCTTAGGCAATGCGCCGGCCAATCCACCCTCGACGCAATGCGTCAAGGTGTATGGCTCAGCGGGCGTCAACTTGATCGCGCGAGGAACCTGTTCCGGAATGTTTGGAAGCTTCCGCGTGCCGCTGCCACCGGGGCGATATGTGGTTGAACTAGGAGGAAGCTGGGAATCGAAAAATGGGGCCGTGTCCTTCGTTCCGAATCGCCGAACCCTCGAGATCCGTGAGCGCCAGTGGCTCAAACTTGCGCCCCCATCGCCGCTTGGTCCGGTTCCGTAAAGTTCGCGTTCACAAAATTTGGTACCCGACCGTAGATAAGGAGGACCAATCGAAGCTTGGGAGTCATACCGTACTCGGTGGTGAAACAAAGGGGTGGGCACTCCCGGCAAAATGGAGTGACCATCTGCCGCTGGGCTTGGAACCAAACCGCCGGACCGGATTTCAATACGATCGCGGAGCACAGGGTTGATTATCCGTTGTTCCGCGCGAAAAAGAGTAGCTACAAAGCGAGCGATCTATTGAGCAATCGGGTTTGCGGGCGTCGCGGGGACTACGGCGCTTAGAATCCGCGTGGCCGCTCTTTGGCCGAGAGCGCAAAGGGACTGAACGATAAGTCCCTGGCCTGCGCCAGACGCTGCTTGCGCTTGCGCGCTTTTGCGGCGCGAGCTCGCACCAAGTTTGGAAAGCCTAGCGAACGCCAGAATGCCGCACGCTTGCGACCATATACCCTGCAACGCGCGATGCGCCCTTTGGGACCCGACGGGGAGCTGGGAGGACCCGATCGGAAGCGTTCGTGTCATCGACGCTTCTCACGACGGGCCTTGAAGAGTGAGTAGCCATTGGGCGCTTTCTTACGTTGGAGCGCAGACAAGTCCGCCCTGTGTCCGCGCGTTTGGACTTTGTTTCTGGCGACTGAAGCCCATAGATGCGCGTCCTCAGGCAGTGCGAACGGGTTGACTGATCGCGCGAGCGCCAACTCTTCTCCTTTCAATCGCTCAAGTCGGCAGCGAGCCTTTGCCGCGCGGGCTAACACCAGATTGGGAAACCCCAATGCACGCCAGAAGGCGGCACGCTTTCGCCCCAGCGCCCTGGCGCGGCACGAACGTCCAAGCAGGACCCGCTCGCGGATAGAAGGACCCGATATGGGCTTGGCGTCAAACTGGAGCTGGTGTTTGAAGGAGGTTCAGTGTGAATTGCTCAACTCATCGAGCAGCGCCTTCGCGTCCTTCAGGTCGGCGGTGTCGAAGCCTTCGGTGAACCAGTTGTAGACTTCGGCGAGCGTCGCGCACGCCTCGTCGCGCTTGCCTTGCTTCGCGAGCAATCGCGCAAGGCTCGTCGTTGCGCGCAGCTCCCAAGCCCTCGCCCTCATCTTTTGCGCAAGCGCGATCGCTTCACGGAGGTCGGCCTCGGCCAGTTCCATCTGCGCAATTTTGAACCGCAGTTCCCCGCGACAGTTCAGAGCGTCGGGTCGGTAGAGCAGTTCCCCTGGGTTCGCCTGGAGCGCCTCCCCGATCGTGGCGAGCGCGTCGTCGATAGTACCGTCGAGCGCCTGAGCCTCCGCCATACACGTGAGATAATTAGTGATTCCGCGCCGTGCCGATTCGACCAAGCCGGCTAAACCATGGCGGATCAGCGAAACGCCTTCGCCGGCGCTGCCGAGCTGTGCCCGCGCCCAACCCAAGTAGATGCGGGACCAATCTGTGACAAAGCCATGCTCTTCGGACAAGGCCAGCGCGTGCGTGGTCGCAGCCTCAACGCGCTGCGGATCTCTGAGAAGCTTGTACAGCGAGCCTTCAAAAAGTCGTCCGGCCGCCATGTTGATAGGGTTCTTGCTATCACGGGCGACGGCGAACATCTGGGCGATACGCTCGCGGGCTTTTTCGGCATGACCCATCATCCACGCGCTAAAAGCCGCAAGACCGAACGGAAATATGTTAAAAACGGGAACCTGCACATCACCGCCCCTATCCCGGCAGAGGCTCCAGCGCGCGAAATGCTCCTCGGCTCCGACGAGGTCCCCGAGATAGAAGCGCACGGTCAGTTGAGCATTGTGAGCGAATCCGAGGCTGGTGGGGCTGCCCTCGCGCTGCGCGAGGTCGAGTATCTGGTCGGCAAGCGCGGCGGAGCCAGAGATGTCACCCGAGTTCCAAGCGCCAATCTCTGTCCAGAATAGTTGCATAATTAGCTGCGCAAGGTTGCCGCCTTTTTCGGCAAGGGCCACTGCGCGCGCGGCTGCCTCTCGAGTCTCATGCGCACTAAACCCTTTAAGGTACAGAAGCACCGGTACCAGCCTGCTCGCAAGCTCGAACTCACGCGCGTCACGCTCAACTGAATCGGGCAGCCGATTGATCCACTCCAGCCCCTGCTGCAGATGCGCTTGAGCCTCGGCCACGGCGGCGCGCTCCAGCGACTGTCTGCCGGCGAGCGTCAGATACCGCACCGCCTTATCGGCGTTAGCGGCCTGGGTGAAGTGATGCACCAGCTCAGTCAGATGATCCTCGAGGCGGCCTGGGAACACCGATTCGATGGCTTCACCAGCGCGGTCGTGGAGCGCTCGGCGCCGCTCGTTCAGCAGCGAGCCTAACGCGACCTCCTGCGTCAGCGCGTGCTTGAAGATAAATTCGACCTCGCCCACCGCCGGCTGCTCGTAGATGAACTCGGCGAGCTGAAGCGCGGCGAGCATGCGATTGAGTTCCTCGTCAGATTTCGCGACTACCAGCCGCAGCAGACCCAAGCTGAACTCTCTTCCGATGACGGCCAGCGTCTGGAGCAGGTCCTTCACGTCGGCCGGCAGCCGGTCGATGCGCGCCGCGAGAATGCCCTGCACCGTCGGTGGAATCCTTAGCTGGTTAAGCGACTTGGCCAGTTTCACCGTTCCGTTGCGGACCAGCGCGCCGTCCTCGAACATCGACTGGACGATCTCCTCCATGAACAGTGGGTTGCCTTCGGTCTTCTCGACGATGACCCGCTTGAGCGGGTCCAGATCCTGGCCGTCACCGAGCATCGCCGACAGCATTTCCTCAGCCCTCTCCTGTCCCAGAGGATCGAGCCGCACCTGCGTGTAGTAGGTCTTGCCGCTCCACTGATGCGAATACTCAGGACGGTAATTGACCAGCAGCAGCACCTTCGCGGTGCCGATCGAATCGGCGAGCAGGTTCAGCAGCGCCTGCGTCTCGTCATCGATCCAGTGCAGGTCCTCGAATATCACCATCAGCGGCTGGTTGAGCGACTCGCGCAACAGAATCCGCTTGATCGCCTCCAGCGTGCGCCGCTTCTTCACCTGCCCGTCCATCCGGGCCAGCGGGTCGTCACCCTCGACGATGCCGAGCAACGCGAATAAGTACGGCAGCGTGTCCTCGAGGCTCCGGTCGAGCGCCACCACGCGACCGGTGACCTTCTCGCGCCGCTTGCGAAGGTCATCGCCGGCGTCGATGGCTAAGTAGCCGTGCAGCAGCCCGATCACGGGCAGATACGCCGATGCTTTCTGGTGCGAGACCGAGAACGTCTCCAGCACCATCCAGCCCGACTGCGAGACCGCCTTGAACTCGAACAGCAGGCGCGATTTGCCGACACCCGGCTCAGCCATCGCCGCGACCATCTGACCCCTTCCGGCGCGCGCTTGCTCCGCCGCATGCTTCATCGCGTCCAGCTCGCGCTGCCGTCCGACGAATTTGTTGTAGCCACGTCCTGCCGAGCGTTGCAGCCGCGTGCGCAGCGGACCCAGCCCGGTCACCTCATAGACGTTGACTGGCTCGCTGACGCCTTTGACCTTCGTCGGACCGAGTGCCGTAAAGGCGAAGTAACCCTCGCACAGCTTCCTGACCTGCTCCGTCGCCGCGATCGAACCAATCGGAGCCAGTGCCTGCATTCGCGCGGCCAGACTGGTCGAGTGACCAATCGGTGCGTACTCGCCGTGCTTCTCGCCCGTCCGGATCTCACGCACCACCACCTCTCCCGTGTTCACTCCGACCCGGACCTGAATCGGTAAGCGACCTTCGGCGCGGGTGCGATCGGAGTACCGCTTCAGCTCCTGCTGCATCCGGAGTGCAGCGAGAAGCGCGCGCTGCGGATGGTCTTCGTAAGCGACTGGTGCGCCGAACAGCGCGAAGATCCCGTCGCCAGTGGGCTGGGCGACATAACCGCCATAGTGATGGACGGCGTCGATCATCAGCTTGACCGCCGGATCCACGATGGCGCGCGCTTCCTCGGGGTCGAGGTCCTCAATCAGCTCCATCGACCCTTTGATGTCGGCGAACAGCGCGGTGACGGTCTTGCGCTCACCCTGGAGAATATCAGGACTGGACGTCTCGGCTACTCGAATCTGAGGCTCGTCGGACTTTGTGGGGGCCGCAATAGGTGTTCCAAGCAAAGTCCCACAATCGCCGCAGAATTTTTCACCAGGCTGAGTTGCAGCGCCGCATCGTGGACACTTGGCTGCAAGCAGAGAGCCGCATTGGGTGCAGAACTTACGCCCCTCGAGGTTTTCAGCTCCGCACTTCGCGCAGCGCATGGTGGTTACAGGCCCCCGCTCGCAAGACGGTCCAGATTAGGCCTGTTCAGCACGTACCGCAAAAGCTCGAATTGCGTAGGTCGGACCGACCGCCGTGCTTTGGATCCCGTCCACTTTCCCCAGCGAGAAAAGCACGCGGTTTCGTTCTCGCGATCTAGAGTGCGGCACCCACAAAGACAATTGAAGCAATCGATTTGCTCTACGCCCCCAGCAAGCAGAAACGATTATCAATTTTATGGCGGATAAGCCGAAATCGAGGGGTGGATCCAACCCGCGCCTGATTATCTAGGATGCTAATGATATCCGCCAATTTTCCGGATCTATATGCGCCATTTGTTGTGGAATGGAATTTTTTTCGGGCACTGCCGCGCATACCAAAAAATGCTGCCAAGATTGGGGAAATACGGCGAAATAAAATATCTGGGAATTTCGGCCGGGATTTATTTTCCGGGAGTTATTTTTTTCCGGCGGCGGCGACGAAACGATTAACCGGTCCGCTCGGCGCGGCGCGGAGGCTCAGAGCCAGGCTTGGCGCCAATGCGTGCCCCCTGGCCGGGGGGTGGTCGGACGTGCGACCGGGGCGTGTTCTTAAGCCGGAGGACAAGTCGGCCGAAGCGGCCGAAATGCCCCGAATTCAAGGCTGGCGGGTATCAAATGTGGGTATCAAGACCCGGGAGAAAGGCGGGTTATCGGGGAAAAGTGCTTGATTTTACTTGGTGATCCCAGCGGGAGTCGAACCCGCGTTCCCGACGTGAGAGGCCGGTGTCCTAACCACTAGACGATGGGACCGTCTGTCGCGCGCCCACCTTAGGGGAAGTGGGTTTGGCTGAGGAGGAAGGACTCGAACCTTCAATCGCCTGATCCAGAGTCAGGTGGCTTGCCAATTAGCCGACTCCTCAGCGCTAGAAAAATATAACCAAGCATCCGGTCTCGCGCCACCGCGGAGGTATAAGCTTTTGAACGGGGTTGCGGCGTAACTGTGAGACCAAACGGTCATGGCGGAGCAAGCGGTCCCTCAGGTCGCTGTCCTCCTTCGGCATAGGCTGCGCCACTCGCACCGGGTTTTTCGGTGAGACCGGAACCGCGCGACTCACGCGGATTTGTTCTGGGCCCGAGCAGTCTTCACCAACTCCCGCAAGCAGGTTTCAACATAACTTTTTCCCGCGGCATCTCGGCGATCTCGCTTGAAGGCAGTTGACCCTGCCGTTAGAAGCCGCGGATGTCCGCAATAACAAACCGCCAAGACCAATGAGTCGGAAAAAGGCGACTCCGGTCGTTGAATCCTATTGCTAGCTTAGCTAGCTTGCCGGACTGTGAAATGGCGCAAGGCCTCAGCGTGGCGATCGCACAGAGCATCGCAGCGGGCAAGCAGAGAGGAATCCTGACAATTGTGCTCGATCATGTAGCCAAGTTCGCCGAGGTCATGGACCAGTAGCCGCAGGCAGCGTTCGTACTCGTCAGGTGCCTGCACCGCTTTCAACAGGTCAGCGACCAGGTCTTCGAGCTCGGTTTCTTCGACTTCGAGCGCCATCTCAAGGGCGCGCTGAATGCGCAGTCCCGGCTTGGCCTCGCGATGGAATCGAGCCAACAATTCGCGGAGTTTCACGATAGCGGAGTCTTCCAGCGAGATCGGGCCAGGCGCATCGAGCTTGCCCTCAAGGTCGAGGACTGTCCAAACCAGGTCGAGGGCCCCGACATGGCGGGCTTCGTCGCGCGCCATGCCAAACCAGAAATCCTGCAGCTTGCGTTCCGCGGCAAACAACTTCGCAAGCCGCGCATAAAGGGCCATGCTCTCTTTCTCAAGAGCAATCGTCGTTTCCAAGGCGTCGCGGGTTGTAGCCATCAATCTGATGATACTCCGCGTCTACTTTCGCCGAAAAGATGAGGATACTCAACCACCGAGGCACAACCTCCAGGAATTACCAGCAAAGCCTTCCGTGCAATCCCAACCCAGCCGAAAGGAGCTGCGCCGCAGCTTAGCCGGCCCTCCTTGCCCAGCGTCACAAGGCAAGGGAAATGGGGTGCATCCTCTTTAGGCTACACCCTTCCCATTCATGGCCGCACTTAACGTGCTATTTCGGTTGACCGGGTCTCACGGATCACGGTGACTCGAATCTGGCCCGGATAGGTCATATCGGTTTCGATCTTGCGGGCGACGTCACGTGCGAGCATCGCGGAATCCTCGTCGGAAACCTGACCGGGCTCGACGATCACGCGCATCTCGCGGCCGGCCTGGACCGCGAAGCATTTTTCAACCCCGCGAAACGACTTGGCGATTTGCTCCAGGTCTTCGAGCCGTTTCACGTAGCTCTCGAGCACTTCGCGCCGCGCTCCGGGGCGAGCGCCCGACAGTGCATCGGCCGCGTCGACCAGCGGGGCCAGGATGGTCTCGGCTTTGACCTCCTCATGATGCGCCGCGATGGCATTTACGATCTTCGCCGATTCGCCGTACTTGCGCGCCAGCTCCGCGCCGATCAGCGCGTGCGACCCCTCGACTTCGTGGGTCAGCGCCTTGCCGATATCATGCAGCAGCGCGGCTCGACGAGCCTGCTTTTCGTTGAGTCCCAGCTCCGCAGCCATCGCTCCGGCAATGAACGCCGCTTCGATCGAGTGCATGAGGACGTTCTGCGCATAACTGTAGCGGTACTTGAGCATGCCGAGCAGCTTCACCAGCTCCGGATGAATGCCGTGGACCCCGACCTCGATGATCGAGCGCTGTCCGGCCTCGCGAATCGACTCTTCGACCTCCTGTTCCGCTTTGCGGACCACCTCCTCGATGCGGCCCGGATGAATACGGCCATCCGAGATGAGCCGTTCCAGGGCGACTCGAGCGATTTCGCGGCGAATCGGATTGTGACACGAGATGACCACCGCCTCCGGCGTGTCGTCGATGATGATATCGACGCCGGTGGCAGCCTCGATAGCACGGATGTTGCGGCCTTCGCGCCCGATGATGCGCCCCTTCATCTCGTCGGTGGGCAATGCGATCACGGCGACGGTACGCTCGGCAACGAACTCGCCGGCTAGCCGTTCGATGGCGATCGAGACGATACGCTTGGCCCGGCGGTCTGCTTCTTCACGAGCTTCTTCCTCGACCACGCGGATGTGGCGGGCCGCATCGGTACGGGCCTGCCCGATCATTTCGTCCATCAAGCTGCGTTTAGCCTCCTCGCGGGTGAGGCCGGCTACCGCCTCCAGCTTGGTGCGAGCCTCGTCGACCAGTTTCTGGCGTTCTTCTTCCTTTTCGGCGAGGTTCTTCTCGCGCGTGCGAAAACTTTGCTCGCGCCGATTGAGATCCCCCTCGCGGCGTTCGAAGGCCTCCTGGCGTTTTTCGAACGCTTCCTCGCGTGATTCAAGTTTGGTTTCCGCCTGCTGCATCTCGCGGCGGCGATCGCGCACTTCACGCTCGGCGTCGGCGCGAGCGCCGACCACCAGGTCCTTGGCCCTTACTTCTGCTTCCTTGATGATTAATTCGCCTCTGGTTTGTGCCTCCCTGACCGTTTCTTCGGCTTGAACTCGAGCGGCTTCCTGGTCGACGGCGCTCACACGTCGCCGCGTCAATCCCCACACCAGGAAGATCGCGCTGCCAACTACGAATCCCAGGATTGCGACTATCAGATTCACCCGGGTGTACCTCCTCGGCCCACCTCTGCCGCGAGCGGCTGAACCTGCGGTTCGGCCACCCGAATGAGGGCGGACTCGGTAATGATGTATTGAAGCCGCCGGTCGAAGGATTCCTGCGGAATCCGATCCAGCAGCTGGAAAGAATAGGCGAGACCTACCGTGATCGCTTCACGCGGCAACGCCGCCAGGAAACGATCATAATGGCCTCCACCCCGGCCAAGCCGCTGGCCCTGCGGTCCAAACGCCAACCCGGGAACCACTACTATCGCGCGCGCCAGCTCATAAGGTCGTGCGCTTGCACTTTCGGAGCCCGGCTCGCGGATGCCGAAGGCTCCCCTAACCAGCTCCGATAAGGCATGAACCCGCGCCACCGTCATGGTCTCGCGATCCCGGCGCTGGCGGGGAAAAAAGAGCTCCTTTCCGGATGCGATCGCGTCGGAGGCGACCAGATCCATGGCAACTTCGTTATCGATCGGAGAATAAAGAACGACCGCCGGCGCGTCACGGTAGCAATCGGTCGCAAGCAGCCGGCGCTGAATCGTAACCGAGCGCGATTTCGTAAAGTGCGGCGCCAGTGATGCGCGGCATTCACCGAGCATCGTGCGCAGGTATTTTTTCTGGTCCGCCATGGTTCATGCCATGGCGGGAGCGGGATCAACTACTCAACCACCACTGAACGCTTGCGCCTTGGTTCGAACCCGGACCTCGCCCCGGTGGACCGCAATCGAGCAGATCGCGATACGCTCGCGGATATTGCGCCGATCCACCGACAAATCCTCTCACGGGCCGCGCGATCGCGGGCCTCGCGTTGTGGCTAGTTACCAAACCCAGTTCCCCGCCCCCGTACCATCGCTCTAGATCCTCATGGGCATGTGCGCGTGCGGGCATGGCTCTCACAACTCCTTGCCTTCAATCGCGGCGCTCAGCCTCTTGTTCATCGCCTCGATATGCTCGACCAATGCCGTATGCTCTTGGCGCAGGCGCTCGAGCTCGTCGGCGAAGTTTAGTGCCGCCAAAATCGCCAGGTGGACCGAGCTTACCGCCTGGGTTCCGGCGCGGATGTTTTTGATCTTTCCATCAACCGTGCGAGCGAGGTCCTTGACCCACTGGTCGCCCGAATCGCTGGCGACGGTGAGATTCTGCCCCATGATCTCGACGTTGATGCCTTTCATCTCCTTAACCTAATTCAATGCCGTCGAAGCGGGCGAGGATCTTCTCGATCCTGCTACGGACTTCTCCGCGTTCGTTTTCGTGCTGCTTGCGCTCCTGTTCGAATTGCCGAATCTGGGCGGTGGCCTCCCCGATGCGTCGCTCGCTCTCGGCCAGGCGTTGCTGAAGCTGTTCGTTTTCTTTGCGTAGTTGCTGAATGCGGGTTACGGATGCCTGAATGCGTTCATCGAGTTGCTTGAGGACATCGATCGACGTGGACATAGAGAAACTTCTACCTTTACTTTAGTTTTCGATTAACTGGCCTGTCAAGCTGCATAAGAGCCGCTTGTGTTATCCCCCTCGCCCTGCCCACCTTCGAAGAGCGCGTCGACGAATTCGCGCGCATCGAACTCGCGTAGATCGTCGATCTCTTCACCCAGCCCCACGAACCGGACCGGTACCTTGAGCCGGTCGGCAATCGCAATGACCACACCACCCTTTGCGGTGCTGTCAAGCTTGGCCAGGACTACCCCGGTGAGGGGAACCGCATCGCCGAAGATCTTCGCCTGACTAAGCGCATTCTGTCCGGTGTTCGCGTCCAGCACCAGCCAGGTTTCGTGCGGAGCACCGGGCAGTTCGCGTCCCGCGACCCGCGCGATCTTCTTGAGCTCCTCCATCAAGTTGACCTTGGTCTGCAAACGTCCCGCCGTATCGATCACGACCGACCTGGCATTGCGCGCGACGGCGGCCTTGACCGCGTCGAAGGCGACCGCGGCGGGGTCGGAGCCCTGCGATTGCTTAATCATGTCGACGCCAGCGCGATCGCACCAGACTTGGAGCTGTTCGATCGCGGCTGCGCGAAAAGTGTCCGCGGCCGCCACGATCACACCGCCGCGCTCTGCCTTGAGCCTAGCCGCCAGCTTGGCGACCGTGGTGGTTTTCCCTACGCCGTTAACCCCCACCACCAGGATGACCAGCGGCGCATCGCCGGCGTCCGCGGGCGCGCGCGTCGCAGCCTCGAGGATGCGCGCGATTTCGGCTTTGAGAGCATCGCGCACGACCTCGGGACGGCTGTCATTGCCAAGCCGAGTACGCACCGCTTCGACGATCTTCAGACTGGCTTCGACGCCCACATCGGCGGCGATCAGAGCCTCTTCGAGGCCTTCGTAGAGCTCTTCGGTCTTCTTGCTGCCGGTGATTGCAGCGCGGATGCGCGCCAGGAAATTCTCGCGCGTCTTGCGTAGGCCAATTCCGATTCGCACCGGCGCCTTCGGTGCCGGTGCGCGCTCTCCAACCTCGGGGGGAGCCGCAACTTCGTCGATGGTGGTCGGCCGCTCCGAAATCGGCGGGGCTGCTTGCTCGGGCGCCAGCGTGCCCTCCAACACCTCTTCGTAGAGCGCTTCCTCCGACCGCTGGACCAGCACCGCTCGCGCCTGCGGCAGCGACGGCTCGGCTTGCGAAGGGCGCGATTTGCGCAGGCTCCACTGGATGAGAACGCCGATGAATGCGAGCCCACTCCCCAGGACGAGCGCAATCACGATGATGGCGACAGTGTTGAGATCGAGCGACAACATTTCCGGTAGCGCCGTTTAAACCGCCGGCGCATAGACACAATAACAGCCGCCGGATCGATCCGAAACCGCAGACCAAGGCGCGGGCGCAACCGATGAGGCTCGATCAGTGGTCGAGTGACGGCGACAACGACTATAAGATGAGTATCCCGAGTAACACTTCGGATACATAGGAGCGCTCGATGGGCAAGCTCGATGGAAAGGTCGTAATTGTGACCGGCGCTAGTCGCGGAATCGGAAAGGCCATCTCCGAGTTGTTCGCGCGCGAGGGCGGCAGGATCATCTGCTCCGCGCGCACCCTCAAAGAAGGCGACCATCCGCTCGAGGGGTCGCTGGAAAGCACCGTCGCTGGAATCCGGAAGGCGGGAGGCGAAGCTACTGCCGTGACCTGCGATGTGTCCGCGGAGGCCGAGTGCGAGAGATTGGTCGCGGACGCGAAGAAGATTTACGGTCCCTGCGATGTGCTGGTGAATAACGCCGCGCTGACCTACTTCATTCTGGTTAAGGATTTTCCTCCAAAACGCTGGCTGCGATCGTTCCAGGTCAACTTGCACGCGCCCTTCATGCTCAGCCGGCTAGTGTTGCAGGACATGATGCCGCGCAAGTCGGGTGCGATCCTGAATATCTCCTCGGGCGCGGCAATCGGTCCCGGCCGTGGTCCATACAAGAAGGACGAGTTCATGCCGGGCGCGGTGTGCTATGGCGCCGAGAAGGCCGCACTCGAGCGGATGACCCAGGGACTCGCTGCGGAGGTATTCGAGGATGGCATTTCGGTAACCTGTCTCTCGCCATCCGAAGTCGTCGCAACGCCGGGAACTTTGTACCACCATCTCGTCGAGACTATGCAAGATGGGGAGCCCATCGAGTATATGTCGCGCGCTGCGCTGCTGCTGGTCACCGAACCGGTGAACAAGATCAGCGGCCGCGTGACTTACAGCCAGGAACTTCTGAAGGAGTACGGGCTTATCGCGCGGGGCACGGGGATTGGGTTCGATCGTAAGGGCAGCGGATACAGCCAGATTTAAATGCCGGAGCAAACATGAACCCAGCAAAACAGTTGCGCGAGAAACTGAACCTAAACCCGATGGTGGTCGCCCCGTTTGTCTACGATGCGCTCCAGGCCAAGATCGCCGAACGGGTCGGTTTCGAGGCGGTCTACATGACCGGTTTCGGAACGGCCGCGGCGCGCGGATTTCCCGACCTCGGGCTGCTCACGATGAGCGAAATGGTGGAGAACGTCCGGGCCATCGCGCGCTCGGTGCAAATTCCGGTTATCTGTGATGCGGACACCGGATATGGCAATCCGGTCAACGTGTGGCGCACCGTAAACGAATATGAACGTGCCGGGGCGGCCGCCTTGCACATCGAAGACCAGGTGTGGCCCAAGCGTTGTGGGTTCCTCGCCGGCAAGCAGGTGATCCCGCAGGACGAGATGGTCCCCAAGGTGCGGGCCGCATGCGACGCGCGCCGCAATCCCGACACCGTGATCATCGCGCGCACCGATGCGCTCGCGGTCAACGGATGGGATGACGTAGTGCGCCGCGCAACCGCGTACCGTGAGGCGGGCGCCGACCTTATTTTCGTCGATGGCATCCGCACGCTGGACGACTTGCGCAACTACGCAGGGCGGCTCAAGAATTTACCGCTCCTGTACAACGGGCAGCTATTGCCGGTCGCGGAACTCGCCCGTCACGGGTTCAAGCTGACCATCTATTCGGGAACCCTGCTCCATTACTATCAATCCGCGCGCACTGCCTTGAGCGAGCTCAAGCAGACCGGCGCCCTGAAACCGGTTGCGCAGGATAATGCGTTCCGTGAGCTGATCGATTTGCTCGGCGTCGATGAGATGGACGCGCTGGGCAAGAAGTACACCGGTCACTAGGACCGAATCGTTCGCCGCAGGAGGTCGGATATGGGCATGACGATGGCCGAGAAGATTCTCTCGCGGCACAGCGGCGGCGGCCGGGTCCGACCCGGCGATATCGTCGTTTGCGATGTCGATAAGATCGTTCAGATCGACTTGACGTTTGCCGCGACCGCGCCCATGCCGAAGCGGATTGCGGACCCCCACAAAATCGTCGTCATCCTCGACCATGCGGTTCCTGCGCCCACGATTGCCGACGCCGAGGGGCAGTCGATCGCGCGCCAGTTCGTCAAGCAGTTTAGCGTCGAGTAGTTCTATGATGTCGGTCGCGGCGGTATCTGCCACCAGGTGATCCTGGAAAATGGAATCGCCCTGCCCGGCCAGATTCTAACTTGCACCGACTCGCACACCTGCGCCTCCGGCGCGTTCAATTGCGTTGCACGGGGCATGGGTCCCCTCGAGATGCTCCAAATCATGTGCACTGGGAAAACCTGGTATCAGGTCGCACCCACCGTCAGATTCGAGCTGCAAGGCAAGAAGCCCGCCAATGTATTCGGCAAAGATGTCTTCCTTTATCTGGCCGCGGTCGCCGGGAGTGTCGAGGGTCACAATATCGAATTCGGCGGACCCGGCGTCGCGGAACTGACGCTCGACGATCGGGCCACGCTAGCGACCATGGGCGCGGAACTCAGCGCCGAGTTCGCGACTTTCCCTGCCGACCAAAGAGTTGTCGAGCATCTGCGTTCCGTCACAAGCGAAACCTTTGAAGCAATCGAGAGCGACGCGGACGCAACCTATTCCGCATCCTTTGACATCGACCTCTCGGCGCTCAGGCCATATGTCGCGCGACCCGACTTCATTCCTCACAATACCCTTCCGGTCGCCGAGTTGGCCGACGATGTTCCTATAGACCAGGCCTTCGTTGGCTCGTGTGCCAGCGGCAAGCTCGAAGATTTTCGGATCGCGGCGCAGGTGGTACGCGGCAGGAAAGTCGCGCCCGGCGTGCGCTTCATCGTGACCCCCGCATCGCAGCGAGTCCTTAAAGAAGCGGTCCACCGCGGATACGTCGAGACGCTCCTCGAAGCTGGTGCCGTGGTAACCAATTCGACCTGCGGCGCCTGCTACGGCGGACACATGGGCATCGTGGGATCGAAGGAGGTTTGCATCACTTCGAGCACGCGTAATTTCAAGGGGAGGATGGGAAGTCCTTCTGCGCGAATCTACATGGCGTCGTCGGCGACCGTCGCTGCGTCGGCGATCGCGGGTCGAATCTGTGATCCCACGACCTATTTGGAGGACACCCTATGAGCGATCTCCTCGTAGTTAAAGGTCGGGTATGGCTCTTTGGAGAAGACAACCTTAACACCGACCTGATGATGCCCCAGACGGTGTTTGGCAAGTCGCTGGAAGAGCAGGTACGCGCCGTGTTCGCCACCTATCGACCCGGATGGGTCGATGAAGTGCGAGTCGGGGATATCCTCGTGGGTGGACGCAATTTCGGAACCGGGTCGAGTCGTCCGGCTTCGCTGCTTTTGAAGCGGCTTGGAATCGCCGCGGTCGTTGCCGAGACTCTCAACGGACTCTTCTACCGTAACAGCGTCAACTACGCGCTGCCCGCGATGGAGTGTCTGGGCATTCGGAACCTGGTCACCGAAGGCGACGTGCTACGACTGGAGGTAGCAACCGGCATCGTCGAGAACCTCACGCGCAATGAGCGGCGCACCGGAACTAAAATGCCCGAGTTCCTACAAGCGATCGTTCGATCCGGAGGCATCATGGAGCGTTTGCGCGCGGAAGGGTACTTCTAGCGTTACTCAAGGGGCGGGCTGCTCCAGCCGGCAGTCGCACCTGCACAGCGCCAAGCAGCCGTGCGGATTGGAGATCAGGATGGCGTACCGTTAGGGAGTGCGAGGAGAACCGAGGTTCGACCCACAAAGTTTATCCGGGTCTCGCGAAGTACTTCTCCAAGGCGCCGCCGAGCACTGTCGCACGCATGGCGGATGAACTGATCAACTACGCCGCCTCGGGAATCTTCAGGGAGATAACCTTGGAAATACCGGGGCGGTCCATGGTAACGCCGTGAATCTGGTCGGCGCGCTGCATCGTGCGCTGGTTATGAGTAATTACGATGAATTGGGAGCGGTTCTTCAACTCGCCGAGCAAGTCGGTGAAGCGCGCGAGGCTGAATTCGTCTAGCGGCGCATCGACTTCGTCCATTACGCAGAACGGACTCGGGTTGAGAAGGAACAGCGAGAATACCAGCGCCATGGCGGAGAGCGCTTTCTCGCCACCCGACAGCAGGCCGATTTCCTTCACCTTCTTGCCCGCGGGCTGCACCATGATGTTCACGCCCGCATCGAGCACATCGGTCGCTTCACTCAGCTCCAGGCGCCCCTTTCCGCCGCGCATCAGCTTGGGGAACAGTTCTTCGAAGTTTTTCGCCGCGCCTTCGAAGGTCTCGGCGAAGCGTTTGCGCGCCTCGCGGTTCAGATGAGTAATCGTCCTGGTCAAATCCTGCACCGCGGCATCCAGGTCCGCACGCTCCTTACCCAGCAGGGCGGCGCGTTCCTCCAACTCTTTCACCTCGCTGTCCGCGGCAAGGTTCACTTCGCCGATTCGCTCGGCCTTGGCGCGCAGTTCCAGCAACCGTGCGTCGTCCTGAGCCGGCTCCCGCCCTTCGAGCCCGGGAATGATCTCGGCCGCAACCGAGTCGAAGTCAGCTTCGAACTTTTCGCGGAAGCTACGCGCGAGTTCTTCGCATAGCGTTCGAGCGCGCTCGCGCGCAAGCTCGCACCCGCGTGCTTCACCCTCCAGCCTCTGCAGCTCCTCGTGTGCGGTCTTGAGGTGCTCTCGTTTGGTCTCCAAGTTCGACTCGCATTCGGAGCATTCCACCCGCAGCCGTTCTACGCTCGCGTTCAGTTCAGTCTCGCGAATTCGCGCCGCCTCGTGCTGTTCGGCAAGTGTGTTCAGTTCGCGCTCGAAGTCCACTCGCTCCGCCCGCGAACGTTCTAGATTCTCGTGATGCTCCCCGATTTGCGCATCAATCTGCGTCACCGTCTCGACCGCGTGGCGCAGGTCACGTTCCAGCGCGGCAAGCTCCGATTTGCGCGCGTCCACGCGCGCGGCGGCTTCGGCTACCGCCGTCATCAATCGATCGGTGCGCGCGCGGCACGCGGCCAGCTCAGCGCGTATGGTACCCAGTCGGGCGCGCGCGTCCTGCTCGATGGTCGCAAGCTCGCCAAGGCGCGCGTTGCCTCCGGTGACACTCTCAACTATTTCAGCGAGCCTGCGTCGCGCGTTCGCCGCTTCTGCCTCCGCCAAGGCTGAATCCTGATCGGCTTGCGCAACCGCTCCGCGACGCTGGGCCACCTCGTGTTCGCACTCATTTGCCCGAGCACGCGCTGTAGTCAGGGCGCTGGCGGCTACTTCTCGCGCCGATTGACATTTAGCCAAGCGCTCGGCAGCGGCGCGATGCTCATCTTCGGCCAGCGCAAGCTCGTGACTCGCGGTCTCGCGCGCCCTCGCGTCCCCACTCTGAGGCGCAGTTTGAGTGAGGCTGCCGCCGGCGATCATCCTACCGGGATTGAGCAGGTCGCCGTCGCGCGTGACGAAAAGGGTTCCGCGGCCGTTCAGGTTCGAAGCGGCCATCGCGGAGTTAAGATCGTCAGCCACCAGCACGTGCCCGAGCATCGCCTCGGCAACGGCGCGGAACCGGGGTTCGACGCTGATCATATCGAGCAGGCGTCCGGACACGCCCGGCGCCTCGATCGCGGGGTGAGGGGTCGCGGTCACGTCGGGCTCCGGCACAAAGCTCAATCGCCCACCCTGATCGCGTTTCAGAATTTCGATCGCACGCAGCGCGAACGCCGGCGAATCAACCACCACCGATTCCAATTCTCCACCCAGCACCGCGTGGAGGGCCGGCGCCAGTTCCGCGGGCGCGTTAAGGACATCGTGCAGCCAGGCGGGCGGCGTCATGGGGCGGTCGCCGTTCATTGATTCGAGAACCGCGGTCAATCGCTGACTTTTCTCGGAAGTTGGCTCGGTGGACAGGGACTCGTTCCTCGAGGCGAGCGGCGAGCGCAGCGACGCAATCCGCTGCGCCAGATGCTCGAGAGCCGCTCGCGCCTCGATCTCCGCCTCGGCACCTCGGCGCTCGTTCGCTTCCAGAGCGGAAAGCTCATCCTGGCAGCGTTCAAGCCGCCGCTCGGCGGCCCCTAACAGAGCATGCGCGTTGGAGGTAAGCACGTGCAGCTTAAGGGCCCCACCGTTGCCCGTATTGAAGGCCGCCAGCTTCTCCTCCAGCTCAGCTCGTTCTCCCGCCAGGTCGCCGAGGCGGCCGCGAACGACCGCCGCTTCGCGCACGATGTCTGCCAGGTCATCCTTGAGATTCTCGGCCTTGGCGTCGGTTTCCTTGAGATCTTTCTCGGCGGCGCGCAGTTGCTCGGTCAGGTCGGCGAGTGCCGCTTCATGATCGGATTCTTCAGCCGTGCTCGCGCGCGCGTGTCGCGCACCCGCCTCTGCCCGCGCCGCGCGGGCAGCCGTGACCCGGCTCTCGAGCTCTTCAAGTCTCGCGATAATCGCTGGTTCTGATTCGCTCAGATCGTGCAGCTTGCGGGTAAGAAACACTCGCGTGCGCTCGCGCTGTGCCGCGCCCGCAACCAGGTTCTCAAGCTCGCGCTCGGCGGCCGCCAACTCGCCACGTAGGGATTGGGCATCGGCGGACGCGGATTCAGCGAGCTTCTGCGCAGCGGATGCACCCTGCCGCGAATTCTCGATCGAGGCGGCCAACTGTTCGCCGCGTACCGCTTCCGTGCCGAGCGTCTCGCGCTCCGCGAGCAGGCGGCGCGCCGCGGTCAGTTTCTCCAATTCCGACAGTTCGGCGCGAATGATCTTGTATTGTTCCGCCTTCTTCGCCTGGCGGCGCGCGTAGCTGAGCTGCCGTTCGATCTCGCTGAGCACGTCGTTGACGCGCGACAGGTTTTCTTTGACCCGTTCGAGTTTACGCTCGGAAATTTCCCGGCGGCCTTTGAACAGGGAAAGCCCAGCCGCCTCCTCGATCATCGACCGAAGCTCGTGTGGCTTGGCCTGGATAATCTCCTCGATTTTGCCCTGTTCGATCAGAGAATAGCCGCGGCTATGAATCTGCGCGGCCATGAAGAACTCGGTGATGTCCTTCAGCCGGCAAGGAATTTTGTTGATGAGATATTCAGAATCACCCGAACGATACACGCGGCGGGTCACCGCGAGTTCACTCAGCGCCGAATACGGCTCGGGGAGCGGGCCGCCATCTTCGGCGTCCAGGACCAGCGAAACCTCCGCCATTCCCGCGGCGGGATTCTGATCGTTGCCCGCATAGACCAGATCTTCCGTCGTCTTGCCGCGTAAGCGAGTCGGCGCCTGTTCTCCAAGTATCCAGCGAATGGCGTCAACAACGTTTGATTTGCCGCAGCCGTTGGGACCGACAACCGCCGTGATCCCGGATGCGAAACTTATCGTCGTAGGTTCGAGAAAAGACTTGAAGCCTACCAATTCAAGGCTTTTTAAGCGCATGCGTCCAGCGCCTCCACCGCACCACCACGAACACCTTATCCCATGACACTATAAGGCCGATCAAGATATCTACCTCGTTAATAGAGCGAACCAACCAACCCAGGGTTCGAGTGCTTGCTCTCTTGACCTCCCGGACAGGCCCCTCGAGCGACCTGGTCGGCCTTTGGCCTTAATATTTCTTGATAAGACGAGACTAGTCTTGAATCAGTTCAGTGTTCCAGTAGGCGCTATCCACCTGCGAGACAAACGGCATCCACTCGCGGTACCGCCTAAGCGAAAACATTTCGGCACTAAAAGGAGTCCACTCGGGCCGGCGTGGCCTGCGGATGAGCGCCATCGACGCTTCCTCCGGGGTTTGTCCGCCCTTCCTGCGGTTGCAGTGGTGGCATGAGCAAACGATGTTCTCCCACGTCGACGTCCCGCCACGAGAGCGCGGAATAACGTGGTCGAGATTCAGTTCGGTGCGCGGCAATCTGCGCCCGCAGTACTGGCAGGTATTGTTGTCGCGCGCGAAGATGTTGAAGCGCGAGAACCGTACGTGCCGCTTAGGAATGCGCTCGTACGCGGTCAGCAGTAATACCCGCGGCACCCGAATAAAACCGCTGACGGTGCCCACTCGCTCGTGATGCACCTCAACCGCCAGATCACGCCACGAGTCAAAATCGAAGGTCCGGTATTGTTCGTCGACGGCTCGCGCCACTCCCTGATAGAGCAGCGCAAACGCGCGTTTTACTGAGGTGACGTGAACTGGCAGGTACGACCGGTTAAGAACCAGAACCTTGGTGTTGAGAATCGAGGCGCCCGGCATTGGCGCCGCCATGGCTACGGCCGCCGAAGACATTAGAAGTTTCGTAACTGCCCGCGAACAGCAAGTCAAGGCTCTACCCTATGAAAAGCCTGTGAATTCAAGGGTTTTTGTACTTGCCTTGCGCGCACGCGAACCCCTCCGTATGATCCCGGAAGTTCGTGGTGGTGGCTGATGGGCGGATGTCCAATTGGTGTAGTCCATTCCAGCACCGAAATTCCGCGAAAATCCTCACCGAGCGCCCGCGTGTTTGAAACCGCGCCATCAAGGGGCGTACAACATTTTCCAAGTGAAACGTGAAATCATAATCAACGCATCCGCACTCGAAGTGCGGGTGGCTCTAATCGAGGACAACTCCCTGGCCGAGTTCTACCTCGAGCGCGATAGCCATCGCGGATTAGTGGGGAACATCTACAAGGGTAAAGTGACCCGCGTGCTTCCCGGAATGCAGGCCGCGTTCGTCGACATCGGGCTTGAAAAGGCGGGCTTTCTCCACGTCTCCGACTTCCAGGGTGAAACCGACGGGCTCAGCTCTATCGCCGAAGTACTGGGCGAGGAGGACGTCGAAACCGATGAGCCGGCGGTCGTCGATGCCCTCGACGATTCCGCGTAACCCGATGACAGCGAGAGCAATGACGCGGCACCAGTCGAACACCCGGCGCCGCGGCGCAAACCGTCACGCCGACCGCACCGCTCGCGCCTGCCCATCGAGCAGCAGCTTCGCCGCGGACAGGAGATAATTGTTCAGATCGCAAAAGAACCGATGGGCACCAAGGGCGCCCGGCTGACTTCATCCATCTCGCTACCCGGCCGCTACCTCGTCTACACTCCAACCAGCAATCATTTAGGGGTCTCGCGGCGCATTGCCAGCGCGGAAGAACGTGCACGCCTGCGCGCGGCGGTGAACGAGGCGCGACCGCCGCAGGGTGGCTTCATCGTGCGCACCGCGTGCGAAGGGCTGTCACGCCGCGATATCCAGCGCGATATCGCATTCCTCACCAAGACCTGGGGTTCGATCCTGAAAAAAAGTGAGAAGGGCTCCCCGGCATCGATGCTCTACAGCGATCTCGATGTGGCCCTGCGCACAGTGCGCGACCTGTTTTCCAGCGAGGTCGAGCGCCTGTGGTGCGACGATCCCAATACGTACAGCCGCATCGTTCAATTCATACAGACCTACATGCCACGGTTGCGCGCGCGGGCGATGCTGCACCAGGGCCAGGAGCCGATTTTCGACCGCTTCAACATCGAGCCCCAAATCGAGCGCGCACTCGATCGCAAGGTATGGCTTAAGTCGGGTGGCTACCTGGTGTTCGATCAGGCCGAGGCGCTTACCGCCATCGACGTCAACACCGGGCGCTTTGTCGGCAAGCGCAACCAGGACGAGACGGTTTTGAAGACCAACCTTGAAGCCGTCGAAGAAGTCGTCAAGCAGCTGCGTATGCGCAACATCGGCGGCATCATCATCGTCGATTTCATCGACATGTCGCGCGAAACGGACCGCAGGAAGGTTAGTGAGGCGCTCGGACTTGCGCTCAAGCGCGACAAGGCGCGAACTTCCGTGCTCAAGATTTCCGAGCTCGGGCTGGTGGAGATGACGCGCAAGCGCACCCGGGAGAGCCTGGAAGCATCCCTCACCGAGCAATGCCCGCGATGCCAGGGGCGCCGCGTTGTTAAATCCATCGCCACCGTTGCCGCCGAAGTTATCCGCGGTATCCGGCGCGAGGCGGCGCAGCGAACGCTCGGCGACATGGTGATCGTGAGGCTTAGCTCTGAGGTCGCGCGCTATCTATATGACAATGGCGCCAAAGACCTCGAGGCGCTGGAAGAGAAGCTGGGTGCCAAAGTAGTGCTGCGCTCCAAGGAAGGCCTCGAACCCGGCGCCTTCGAACTAAGTAAGGCGCCGGCAGCCGCGTAGGTAAATCCGGGCCGCGCCGAGGTTTACGGATCGGATTCTCGTACCCGCGTGAGGGGCTCAAAATCGCCGCTTTCTTATTCCGTCGCAGTGGCCGCCGCTATTTGCGCGGCCGCGCGGATTTGACCGAAGTGAATCTTGTCGAGGTCGAATTCTGACAGTGCTTTGATAAGGCTGTTCAGCGCCGTGTGGCAAGTGGGGATCGTCTTGCGTGCTCGCGTCAGCGGATTCGACCGGGCGATGATGAAGTTCTTGAGATATGGGTGCACCAGTCCCCGCTTCTTGCCCTGCACAACCAACTGCGTAACCAGCTCATCGGCGCGTTCTACCTGCTCAGCGCGTTCTTCCCGTTCTCCAATCGCTTCCTTGAGCGGCTGCGCCAGGAAATTGTCGACGCGGCTCAAGAGGGGTGCGTAAGCGCCGCCCGAAAATTTCGGCTTCTTCTCGTAAAGCAGTCCCAGGGTGATGAAATGTGCGCGCTCGAATTCGAACGCAAACTCCTTTTCCGCACGCCGCGGATGCTCCTCCAGCCGCGCGCGATACATCCTGATCACCTCCAGCGCCTTGTCGCGGAGGTTGTGGGCCTTCTCGGTATTGAGGGCGAGGATCTGGAATGCCACCTCGGGCTCCGGAACGACGATCGCGGGGATGCTTTTGGCGCCAACCTTGGCGGCGGCGGCGCGGCGATGGTTGCCGTTGGGCGTCCAGTAGCGGCCGTCCGATCGCACCGCCACGATCGGCTCAGTATATCGATCGAGCTTCTTCATCACTTCGACCATCCGCTTGAGGTGCGCCGGCGAGAGATCGCGCTGGTAGGGCGTCCCCTCGACCAGGTTGAGCGGTAGCAACGCGAAGATATGCCAGTGCCCGCCGATCGGATCTTCAAATGCCGCCAATGCCTGGCCGCCGTCAGCCTGTATGGCTGCCGCCAGTTCCTCGACCGCTTTGGGAGGCTTGTCTGATTTTGGAGAAACCGCAAAATCCACCATGCTGGACCCCTGTAATGTATTATCGCCGCTCGCGCCAATCGCGCCACCTGGCAGAAATCGTCGCGGTCTGGCTCGTTGCGGCTTTGTGCGCGTCCCGGGTTTCGGCGAGTCCGCGTGAATGGCAGCCCCTCATTTTGAAAGGCAGCCAATTGCCATCGCTGTCGGGTGTCGACATCGGCCATCTCGAGGTTCTCACCGTCCACAGCGGCAAGGCCGAACCGATTCCGTTTCAGGTGGACGAGATCTCTCATGAGGGCAGCTACGCGCTGCCCGAGGGACCGGCTGGAATGCCGGGCAATCCTCGGCCCACGTTCTCGCCCGACGACGAGATTGCGTTGATGTTGTCAGATCTTGGTGAAAAGGGCACTGCGACTACCCAGCTGCCGTCGCAGGCTCTCGAAATCGAGGTCGCTGACCCCTTGGGTGGCTCGCTCCGCTACGCATATGTAGACGTGGCCGGCGCTCCTCGCCTGAGCAATCGGCGCTATGTCACCTTCGATCCTCGCACCGACACCATCGAGACCGACCACTATCGCGTGGGCTTGACCAATGGACTTCCGACAGACTTCATGACGCAGAACGGTCTCGGCGAGCATAGGCCGAACCTGATCGATCGCATGAAAGTACGGCTAACCACGCTGGTTATCGGTTTGATCCGGTTTTCGTTTTCGGAAGATGACATCCACAGTGAGCTGCTGGCGTGGAAGGTGGGTCCGATTCGGGTGATCCGCAAGCTCAGCCACTCTGTAAATCTGCTCCTGGGGCTTCATTCGCCGGTTTTCGAGCGCAATGATTTTTTTTATCGTGATCATCTTGAAAACCCTTTCAGGATGCATTTCTCATGGGCGCCGCGGATTTTTTTCCGTGATATCCGCGTCCGTATCGACCTCGATTTCAATGATTTGAGCGGCTATGAACTGCTGTGGTCACAGATGCCAATGCCGCCGCTGAAAATTGGCAACCAGGAGATGGAGCAACGGCTCGCAGCGATGGGTTCCGTTCCGATCTCGTGGATCGCAATTCGCGGCGCCGGCCGCACCACGGTGCAGACCCTCGCACCCACGCCTGATCTCCCGCTGCTCAGCCGCCAGCTCTATTTCAACGACGCCCCCAACCGGCCGGATCCACCCGAGCATATCCCCGGGGAACATCCCGGAATCGGATACGTAATCACCGGATGGGAGAAACTCGAAAGCGGGGTCCACAATTTCGATTCCCTTCTGATCACGACCCGGGCGGACTATAGTCCCGAGGTTCTCATCGAGGAGTTGCACTCGCCTCCTGTGGTTACCGTGCGACCAAGGGTGGGTACCAAATGAAATACTGCCTCGTCGTTACCTTGGCCGTTGCGCTTGCCGCCGCCCCGGCGGCCAGCCGCGCCCAGTCCCCAGTCGGCGAGGATTTCGAGCATGGAGTCCCACACGGATGGGCCACCGAAGGGCTTGGTCCCCAGCCGGATAAAGGAAGGGTCGAAGACGATCAGGAAACCGGGGGTAATCACTTCCTGAGAATCTCGACCGATGGTTCCTTCTACTCATTTGGAATCGATACCCCATTCGACCCCGAGCAGTATCCGGTTCTGACCTGGCGTTGGCGCGTGGAGCGAATGCCACAACGGGCCGATATTTCCACGCGCAATGGCGACGATGCGGCAGCGCGGTTGTTCGTCGTGTTCCATGATGCTGCCGATCCTTCGATTAAGCGCAAGCTGGAGTATGTTTGGGACACCACCCACGCCCCGGGAACCATCATCCCAGACCCTTATTCACCCGATACGATGAAAGCGGTGGTGCTAGAGAGCGGATCCGCGAAGCTTGGGCAGTGGATCCCCGAAAAAGTGAACCTGGTGTCCGACTACCAGCGCGCCTTCGGCACCAAGCCGGGACGAGTGAAGACGATCGCATTTGCCAGCAACAGCGAAGAAACTCACTCGGCGACTGTCGCGGATTTCGACGATCTCCAAATCACCGAAAAATAACTCCGCATCTAATCAAGAAGACCGCGCTCTACGCTCGTGGTCCGCGCTGAACTTGCCGCGTCGCTTGAGACCTCTCCGGAGAACACCCGAATTTTCCGGAGACCACCCGAAATTTGCCGATGACATTCCCGCGAAAAGAGGACATCGGCTCAAGAACCGTCGCGGAAATATCACTCGCTGACGGATTGGCGGTAAAGTGCAAAAACTCTCCGCGCGCGCGAGCCGGGTGCAGAATCACGACCGCCGCGACTGCAATCACCATTGCGGCTCGAGAGTCGACCCGGTGCGTGGTCGCGCCGGTCCGCGCGCTGCCTACGGCGCGAACCGTCGGCGGCTGATCGCGATCCCGACAATCATGTAGAGGAAACCGAACCCAAGGTTGACGGCGCTCGGCACCAAAGCGCTCGATGCCGAAAGACCTCGAATCATCAGATCGTTGAATGCGCGCATCGCCCAGGTCGTTGGCACGGCCAGCGCCGCCCTCTGCATCCACTGCGGTTCGAAATCTATCGGCCACCAGCATCCCCCGACCGCGGCCATTGTCATGATCACGATCGCGCCGACCGGAAGAACTGCATCGCGCGTGCGTCCGACCCCCGCGACCACCAGGCCGAAGGCCGCGCCGGCAAACGCGATCGCGGCGGAAGGAACCACCAGGGCCAAGGGGGCGCGTCCCAGCGAGATTCCGAAAAAGACCCAGCCCGCGGCAAACAGTACGGCCATCTGCACAAACCCGATCATGAACCGGGCAAGCAATTTCCCGGCAAAGGTAGCACCCAGCGGAGCAGCAGCTGCGCGCAAACGGTCGAGGGTTCCCCAATCGCGCTCGTCGATGAGCGCTAGAGACACGCCCATAAGCATGCCGATCAGCAAGAAGGTTACCGCAAACCCCGGCACCTGTAGGTCGAACGCGTTGAACCCACTCAAGGGGCTAACCTCTACTCCGCTGGAATTCTCCTCCGCGAAACCAATCGTGCCGGGAACGGTCGCGGAAACCTTGGTCGCCTGTGTAGGAACTGCCGGAATCGCGGGCAACGGCGGAAACGCCATCCCCGGGATGTGAACGTTTAAGTCCGGCGTGGCGATTGATTTCTCCAGGCGAGCGCGAAGCGCCTCGAAGTTGGGAGCGGTAGGTTCGGAGTTGCCGATGGTCAGCAGATCGCTCGGGGGCTCCGGAAACGCCGGCGGCGCGGGAATACTGGACGCGCGCGAGCCCGCCAACTGCTGGAGATCCGCCAACCATTTTTCAAATGCGACCCGCGTCGTCCTGAGACGCTCCAGATAGTCACGGGTCTGGCCGAGCAACGCGCGCTGCGACGCGACCTGTGACTGCGCCTGTGAGGAGAGTTCGGTGATCGCGTTGTTTACCGCCTTCTCGGTCTGGGCGCGGGCGCTGGCCACCGCCGTCTCCAATTGCTGGCGTACCTGCGCGTCAAGTTCTGCGCGCGAATGCTGCGCAGTTCGAGCGAACTGCGCGATGGCCGCGCGCGCCTCGTCGGCACCATGATTGGCGTCCGCGATCTCCCGCTCCAGACGGTCTCTCGCCTCGGCAAGCGCCTGGCGCGCCCGATCGTTGGCCGTCTGGTTGATGCGCCTGCCCAACTCGGCTAGCTCGAGTTCGACGCTAACGGTCTCAAGGTAGCGGACGGGATCTGCGTACACGATAAGCCGAACGGATGCGCCGCGTTCAAATGCAGCGCTGGTGCCTGCCGGGATTACGATCGCAACGATTGCCTGTTTGTGTTCACGGACCATCGCCCTGGCCAGATCGCGATTGTCTACGTGCAGGACCGCGATTGAACCTTTGCTGTGCAACGCATCGATGATGGCGCGCGAAATTTCGCCGTCATCTTCGTTGACCACCGCGACCGCGTATGATGAGGAACCCCCTCCGTACACGCGGGACAGCGAGAAACCGGCGGCAGCGATTACCGCGATAGGCGCAACGATGAGCATGAACAGCCCTACCGGATCGCGCCTAAGCAGGCGGAATTCCTTGCCGATCGCGAGCAGGACCGCGCGAATCATGGCAGTCCGATTAACACGAATGTCGCCCGCAAGGAACGCCGCCCTGGTGACGACGCCTCCGCGGGTCTAGGTACCCCATGCTGAGTCTTCCACACCCTATGGGCCGCGTCAGGACCGAGAAAATTAACAATTGCGCCGCTCATCCGACCGCGGTAAGTATTCGTGCCGCAACGACCTGATTACGCTGCAAGTGGTTGGTTAACGGATCTTGTTACCCATGGCTGGGAGCTAAGCACCTTGCTCGAGCCCGCAACCAACGAACCGACGGCTAGCTACAAAGGATGAACCAGTCATCGGCGCCCCGTCCCCCTCTCACCCTGGGCACCAACCTTCTCTATGGGGTCGGCTCGGTGGCCTTCGGAGTCCACATCGCCGCGCTGAGTTCCCTGTTGATGCTGTTCTTCAACCAGGTGGTGGGCCTACCGGCGGCCTGGGTAGGAGCGGCTATGATGGTTACGCTGATGTTCGATGCAATCTGCGATCCGCTGATCGGCGAATGGTCAGATCACTCGCGGTCACGATGGGGTCGGCGCCATCCCTTCATGTATGCCTCTGCGGTTCCGATCGCCTTCGCGTTTTACTTTCTCTGGAACCCGCCGCACGGATGGTCCAATCAGAGCCTGTTCGTCTATCTTGTTGCGCTGCTGGTCACGGTTCGACTGTTCTTGAGTCTCTACGAGATTCCGAGCATCGCCCTGGCTCCGGAGCTGACCCTCGACTATGACCAGCGTACCGGTTTGATGAGCTCGCGGTTTTTTTTCGGCACATTGGGCGGAGCCGCGATGGGGGTGCTCGCCCTACAGGTATTTCTACGCAAGGACGCGACCCATCCCCTGGGGCTGATGAATCGCGCCGGCTACAGCCAATACGCCCTGGTCGGCGGCCTCTTGATGTTCGCGTCGATCATGATTTCGTCCCTCGGCACTCATAAGTTCATCGCCAGCTTCGTTTATGAGCCAAAACGCGGGCAGAGCTGGGCCGAGCGGTGGCGCGAGCTACGCGGTACCCTAACCAATCGATCGTTTCTTGCCTTGATGGCATCCGGGGTATTTGGCGCGATTTCACTGGGGCTGAGCACCACGCTGGAACTGTACGTGGGCAACTACTATTGGGAGCTAACTCCTGCGCAGATGTCGTACTTCCCAATGATCTCCACGCTTTCCGCATTCGTTGGCGTAGTCCTGGCTCCGGGCATCTCAAAACGCTTCGGTAAAAAGCCTTCGATGATCGGCCTATTCGTCTGTTCAACCTTTACTGCGAGCGGACCAATCTCGCTCCGCCTGCTCGGAATGATGCCCGCGAACCACACTTCGACGCTTTTGACGATTTTGCTGGCAAGCTATTTCCTGACCGCGGCCCTTGGGCTCACCGGATTCATCATCATCAGCTCGATGATGGCCGACGTAGTCGAAGACGTCGCGGTTGTCACAGGCCAGCGCTCGGAAGGATTGCTGTTTGCAGCCAATGGCCTGTTGAACAAGTCCATCAACGGCATCGGTGTGTTCTTGTCAGGCTTGCTGCTCGCGGTCGTGCACTTTCCGCAACACGCCGTCCAGGGCCAAGTGGCGCCTGCAATTTTGAGAAATTTCGCGCTGATCTACGCGCCGGTAATTGCCACCTGCAGCCTGATTTCGATTGCGCTGCTGCTATTTTACGATATCGATCGTTTCACTCACGAGATGAACGTCGAGCGTCTCGAGGAGGTTGGAATCGAATCTGTTGCGAAAGCGGCGAGCGCGCGGTGAGCCTTTCCGGGGAGAAAGTCTCAGTGGCAGATATGGTTTATCTTTCGGACCAAAGTGCCGGCATCCACTGGCTTGCGAAAAAGTGCGACAGCCTTCAATTGGGATAGCTGGCTTTCCGAGGCCAAACTCGCTGTCACCACGATAACCGGCACCGCCGCGAGTTGCGGGTCGTCCAGTTGGGCTTTCCGAAATTGCCACCCGTTCATCACCGGCATCATCAAATCCAGCAAGATGACATCCGGTAGGGTGTCGGCGCGGCGCAGCGCTTCGAGAGCTCTTTGGCCGTCAGAGGCGAGCGCGACGGCAAAGCCCTGGTAGGCAAGCAGCTCGGACATAGCTTCGCCGGCATCGGAATCATCGTCTACTATGAGAATCCCAACCATGTGGCCCCTACTTGAAGATTTGTCAGCTTGATCAAGGCTCTGCAAGTAAGAATTTAGTAATTCGCACCTAAGGGACGACAGCTAAAGAGAATACCTTAGGCGTGATCCGCCATGATGTTGAAACTCGTTTTTTAAACCAGTGCGTCGCTTCCTGTTAGGCCAAATTGAGTCGCGTGGGTTCTTGAAACGCGATCTGCAGCGCTGCGGTTCAGACCACGGTTGCTCCCAATCCGCGAATAAGCGCGAGAGCTTGTAGCGAATCGATAGTCAATCCCGGAAATTGACTAGGTTCTATTCTGGCGCCATCCAGCGTCGAATCTCGAAGATCCAGGGAACCCAGTTTGGCATGTTCGAAGTCCGCGTTTCGTAAGTCACAGTGGATGAACGCGGCGCGGTCTAATGTCGTGCGACGAAAGTCCGCGTCAGTCAGCAAGCAATTTTCGAATCGCACATTGGTCCACTTGGAACCTTCGCAACGCAGAAACTCAGCCTTGCAGTCCTTGAAGAGGACATCGGAACCGTTTGCGTTAATCAGCGAGATTCCGGTCAGGCGGCAGCCGAGAAACTCAATCCGTCGAAGATGTGCGTTGTCCCACTCGGCGTTGCTTGCATTACATTTCTCCAGGCGCGAATCGAGGAGCCGCAACCGGCGGAGCACGGAACCTTCGAACGCTGCGCGACGGAATTCGCAGGTGTCAAAGACCACTCCGCTCGCGCGCGTGTTCGGTAGGCTTGCATCGCGCAGCGTCGAGCGCTCGCAGCGCAGTTCGTCATCGAGATACGAAAGCGAGGCTTCCTGCAGCGTGATTCCCTCGAGCACCGGGCCCCCCACCGAACCTGAGCGTTTGAACTGGTTCTTCGGAGTCACGGCGCCTGGGTAGCCTCAGGGGACGTCGCGCAAGGCGCGGCCGGTCAGGGCCAGAAACGCATCCTGCAAATTCGGCCGATGGAGGTAGAATTCGACCACCTGGCCGCCGTCGCGCTCGGCCATCCGCAATATCTCCGGCGCCTGGTCGACGCGGACTAGCGCGAGGGAAACCTTGGCGCCGTTGTCGCCTTGGCGTGTAAGTTCTCGCACCCCCTCGACGCCGTGCGCCCATCCAGGTGGGAGCGGATTTGCGGTGGTCACTTCGATTCGCGGTTCCGTTCCGGCCAGAGCGATTAGCGCGGCACTCGCACCTTCTGCGACGACTCTGCCGCGATCGATTAAGATGATCCGGTCGGCAAGGCGCTCGACCTCTTCCATGTAATGCGTGCTATAGAGGATCGCCTCACCTCGTTCGCGTGCGCGCTCGACGATCGAGAAAATTCGTCCACGAGATTGCGGGTCGACTCCCACGGTCGGCTCATCGAGCAGCAATGCGCACGGTTGATGCATCATGCCGCATGCCAGATTGAGCCGCCGCTTCATTCCACCCGAGAACCCGCCGACCGGCTCGTGAGAGCGATCCGCCAGTCCCACCTCGTCCAGAAGCTCAGTGGCACGCCCTACAGCAACATCCCCGCTCAAACCCTGCATCCGTCCGAAGAAAAGCAGATTTTCGCGCGCCGTAAGGGTGGGATACAGCGCGATGGACTGCGGCACCAGGCCGAGTTTGCCCCGCGCCAACGGCGACGAACCATTCATGGTAATGCCACCAATTCGGACATCGCCCGAATCCGGCGGAATCACGCCCGAGAGGATTGACAGCGTGGTGGTTTTCCCCGCGCCGTTGGGTCCCAGCAGACCCACGACTTCGCCCGCGGAAACCTTGAGCGACACGCCGTCCAGCGCTACTCGGTCGCCGTAATGTTTATGAAGCTTTTCCGCCTCGATTCGCGGGTTCATCTCGGGTCGCGCGCGGGCGGGGGTCATGTGCGCTCGCGATAGGTCACTACCTCAAGCAGGTTACCATCCACATCCAGAAAATACAGGCAGTCGTGATCGCCCCAATCGATGGGGCGGGCGGTTTCCACGCCGGCCGCAGTGAGGCGATCGCGCGCCAGGGAAAAATCGGCATAGCTGACGCGGAAGGCGTGATGACCTTTCCCTAGCGGACTGGCGATTCTTGCTGCACGCTCCGCGGGCGCGAGCGGCGCACGCGAGACTGCGAACAGCGCAAGGTTCTGACCGCCGCAGTCGAGCAAGACCTGATCGCCCATCCGGGTAACCACACTGAGCCCGAGCACTTCGGTGTAAAAGCGCTCGGCACGCACGAGGTCAGTGACTTCGAGACCGAAATGATCGAGCCGCTGGAGCTTCATATGGGGAGTTAGTCTGAATTTTAGACCTGGGATCGCGATGAATCGCGGCAGCCCCGCTTACCGCTTCATAGGGAGCCCGTTTTTCCTGCCCGTTCGGACAACCCTCGAGTCCGGCCTCGGTTGAAAAAGGCCCCGCTTACGCGGAGGCGGCCGCGACTGCGCGTTGCGCCAGGTCCGGCCGCCGCGAGGCAATCACCCGTTCCTTCTCGCGGTAGATAAACTTCGGATCGAAAATCACGATCAGCACCGGTAGAATCGTCATCGCCCCGAGCATTGAGACGAACATCCAGACTGCGAGCAGCAGGCCCATCTCCGCATCGAACCGGATACTGGACCAGTACCAGAACAGCACCGAAGCGACCAGGGTCAGGGCGGTGAAAGCGACCGCTTTCCCCGAGGTAACTAGCGCGTGATAGGTGGCATCCTGAATCTCGCGGCCCAGCGCGAGCTCCTCGATGATTCGGCTCACGATGTAGATCGCGTAGTCAATTCCGAATCCGACCCCAACGGTCACAACCGGCAGCGTGTTGATATTGATGCCGATGTCGTGGGCGCCCATGTATGCGTTGATAGCGGCATTGGCCAACGCGAGCGGAAACAACAGATACAAGCCCGCCATGAATGAGCGATAGGTTAACAGCACGATGATGTAGATGGTCGCGAAGGCAAGGATGTTCAGGCGCAGGTCGTTGTCAATTATCTCCTGGTTGGCGGCGGCCAACTGACCGATGATTCCGCCACCCGGCTTGAACTGCACCCCCGACACCTGATGTTTGGGATCGGCGAAAAACTGTTGCGTGCGCGCGACGATTCGCTGAATGTTCTCGCCCTCCCGGTTCTTGCAATAGATGGTGATCTGGGTGGCCTCGCGACGCGGGGTTAGGATGAAAGCGGTGGCGAGTGGAGATGAGCCTGCCAGAAATGACTGGAGAAGTGCGCCAGTGGTGCCCCTGGTGGTCGGCAGCACACTCCATTTGAACTGAAATTCCTTGAGCGGGCCCCCGCTGTTCGCCAGCTGATCGGCCAGCGAATATGAGTTACTTACTTCGGGGTCGCCCTCCATGTAGCGCTGGTATTGGTCCATCACGTTGTACAGCTGCGGGTCGTTGAGCACGCTGCGGCCCTTGAGCTCGACTACTACCAGGAACGGATCCACACCACCGAACTTGCTCTCGATAGCCTTGGCGGCTCGATTGTAGGCAGACGCGGGCCACAGAAACGGGGTCTCGGAGCTCGGGTCACCGACCTTCAAACCGGTCCAGAAGAAAGCACACAGCACGATCACACCGACGGTCGCGAGCGTCGTGACGATCCGCCCGCCCGGTGACAGCATCGGCCGGGCGATGGCTTCCAGCATCCGCTTGAAAAATCCCTTTTCGCGCCGCTCGATCACCTCGATGCGTGGCGGTTCGAGGTAATAATAGACAATCGGATTAAGCAGCAGCTCGCTCACGATGATCGCGGCGATCCAGAAGGAGGCCGTGATCGCGAGCTTCTGCAGAAACAGCACCGGCACCAGCAGGATGACCAGCACGCCGAACGCGTCGGTCAGAATTCCCGACAGCGAAGGGACGAACAGCTCGGAGAACGCGGAAAGGATCGCCTTTTCCTTGTCGCGCAGCCGGTAATACTCCTCGTAGTACCGGTCGTGCATCTGTACCGAGTGGCTGACCGCGCGCGCGGTTATGAGAAACGGGATGACCAACACCAGCGGGTCGAGCGCGAACCCGATTAGCCTGATGAACCCGAGTCCCCAGATCGCGCAGATTACTCCGGAAATAGTCGGTCGCAGCGCACCCCGCCAGTCGTGGAAGTACAAATACAGCAGTACCCACAACACGACCACGGTGATCATGAAAATTCTGAAGATCTGCGGTGTGTAGTGATAGACCCAGCCGTAGAGAATCGGCGGCCCATAAACGTAGATCCGGACGGTCGAGTCGCGGTGGGGATCGACGACCAGCTTGTAGGTTTCTTCGAAGATCCTGCGATAGTCGAGTCGGCTTTCGAGGAAGGTCGCGGTGATCTTCGCGGCCTTCTCATCCAGCGAAACGAATTGCCCGAAAACCACTCCCGGGTTTTTGTGAACGTTGCCCTTCAGCTCCTCCAGTTCGCGCGGGGTGCTCGGGATCACCCCTTCCGGCAGTATCGGCGCGTTCAAGATCACGCCGCCCGGGAGCGGTCGGAAGAAGCTTGCGTTGGTCAGCGAGCGCACCGAGCCGTGCTGGACTCCATACACCAGGTCCATGTCCCGGGTCATCGCGGCGACCTTGGCGATAATGTCGTGGGTGTAGATGGTGCCTTCGCGCGCCTCAACCATGATGGTCACGGTGTTGGTGCCGCCGAAAAACTCCTCGTACTTCTGATAGGTCTTGATAAAAGGATGATTCTTCGGGAGCAGGTCGCTAAAGCTCGTGACCAGCTGAGTCTGGGCCGCGAAATATCCGAAGAACAACGTCAGCGCGCCCAACACGAGCAGCACCCTGAAGCGGCGCTCGATTATCCATTCACCGAATCGATACCAGGTCATCGCAATTGTTCGCTCAGGGGTTGCGTGGTTCAGCCCTGGCCGGTGCAGAAGCGCCAGGTCTTGCCGCCGTCTTCGGTATAGAGGATCACGCCAAATCCGACGATCCAGCCATGCTGGTCATCAAAAAAGCGCGCCTGCATGAGGGGCAGCGGCATGGATGGAAATCCCGCAATCGGACCCCACGCTCCGTTGCCCTGCAGACGCAAGGCCGTGCCCGTCAGGCCGGTGGTAAGTCCACTGTCCTTGCCATACAAATCGATCGAGAAGAGCGGATCGCGTGCCGGCAGATCCAGGCGCAACTGTCCCGGCACGAGTGTATCGGGTGGACCATCCGGCTTCTCGGCCTGATGCGCGAACGTCCAGCTTTTGCCGCCGTCCGAGGTCTGAACTATGGATCCGTGAACCCCGCACGCGGCTCCGTGCTGCGGGTCGCGGAACGAGAGTCCATAAAAGCTCGGAAGGGTGAAACTCAGAAATCGGGGATCCTCGTTAGTGGCAAGCTCGTGCTTCCATTGCGGCATCAGCTCGTCCTGTTGTTCCTGCCAGGTCTTGCCGCCGTTTTCGGTTGTCCAGATGCGTCCCATTTCCCCGACCACCCATCCCCGGTTGTTGTCCAGGAAAGTTACGCCATAGTAGCTCGGTTCCTCGAAAGGCAACGCGTAGTCTTTTAGCTCGGGGGGAAAGATGTGCTCCAACTGACGCTTGAAAAAACTCTCACCACCGTCGGTGGTGTTCAGTACCAACCCGCGGTCCCCCACCATGAAACCGTGTAAGCGATCGGGAAATGAGAGCGCGAAAATATACAACTTGGTGCGCGTGTTGAGGCGCTCCCAGCTCTTGCCGCCGTCGCGCGTACGCATGGCCAGGCCGTCCTGTCCGGAGAGATAGCCGTTTTCACCGTCGACCATTTGGATTGCGAACACCGCCTCATGGGTTCCGATGTCAATGGGGGTGAAGTGACGGCCGTCATCCTCGGTCAGCAGGACCTTGCCCCTAGCGCCCACGATAAACGCGCGGTCGGGGCCGGTCGGCCAGACATCGAAGAACTTGTCTTGCAAGGTGACCGGCCGATAGGGCAGTGGAGGCACCACCACCTGCCGGTGGCAGGAGGCGGTTGTAAGCGCAGCAATCGTGAGCAGCAGCGTCACCGTCTGACGCAGGCGGATCCTAGGCATCATTGGATTCTTTAGTTGGGAGTCGCTCTATACTCAAGCAAATGGCGGCGCTGCGCAAGCACCTAAAACGCCCCGCCTATCGAGTGTTAGAGGTCGGCCAGGAGCAGTCCGGTTAAGTATTCGCCCTCGCTATGACCGAGCAGAACCGGATGGTCCCTGCCGGGCCCGAGGCGCGCCAGCATACGAAGGTTGCGCCGTGCTTTCGCCTGCCCAATTCGCACGGCGTGAACAAAGTCATCGCCGCGGAAATGCGCGGAACAAGAGAAGGTCAGCAGGCGCCCACCCGAAGCGAGCAGCTTGATTGCCAGCGCGTTTAGTTCGCTGTACAGACGTCCGGCCCGCACGGCATCCGCACGGCTGCGGGCGAGCGGCGGCGGATCGAGCACAATCAGGTCGAATTTCCGACTCGCGGCGGCCATGAATTCGCCCGCTTCACCGTGCACGGACTCGACCATTTTCGCGTCGCATCCATTGAGCGCGAGGTTGCGGTTCAGTAACGCGAGGGCCCGAGCCGAGGTATCAATCGCGACCACCTGTTTCGCTCCGCCCTGCAGAGCAGCGAGCGTAAAGCCACCACCATAACAACAGGCATCGAGCACCTGCGCTTGGGCTGACAGAGATTGCGCCAGGGCGCGATTCTCGCGCTGATCCAGAAAGGCGCCGGTTTTCTGCCCACGCACAAGGTCGGCGACAAACTTGAGTCCATTCTCGGACCCGATGACTTCATCGACGGCCTCGCCTGCCAGCAGCTCCGAGCGATCTTCCAGACCTTCTTGCTTTCGCACCGCGCCCTGACTGCGCTCGAGGATGGCACGGGGCGAAAAACGTGCCGTCAACGCGTCAACCACTGCCTGGCGCATCGCATCTGCTCCCGCGGTCAGAAGCTGGACAACCAGGACGTCGGCGTAGCGATCGACGACCACGCCGGAGAGGCCATCGCCGTCGCCGTTAATCAAGCGAAAGGAATCTGTACCGCCGACCACGAAGCGCCGTCGCAACTCGCTGGCTCGGTCGATTCGGCGCGCGAGGATCTCGGATAGTGGCAGAATCTGGCCCCACGCCAGCATGCGGATCGCGATAACCGTGCGGGGGTTGTAGTAGCCAACACCGATAAGGTCGCCGTCGCAATCGCAGACCTTGACCCGCGTGCCGGCGACCAGATCGGCCGGTTCCACGCGCGCGATTGCTTGAGAGAAGATCCATGGGTTCCCGCCACGTACCGGACCGTCGCGTCCAGAGCGCAGACAGATACGCCCGTATGCGGTCTTGGAAGCCTCGGCGCCAGTTTCGCTCATCGCGCGGGCCAGGCCGATTCGCCGGGTCGGATAAACTCCCCGCTCCGCCCACCCTGCTTAGAAACCAGACGAATCGGGCCGATCTCCATCGCTCGATCGATGGCTTTCGCCATGTCGTAGATGACCAGCGCCGCCGTGCTGACCGCGACCAGCGCTTCCATCTCCACGCCGGTGCGAGCTTCGGTAGCAGCTCGGGCCTCGATTTCCAGGGTGGATCGTTTTCGATCGGGCAGGAAGTCGATCGCTACCACTTCGAGCGGAAGCTGATGGCACAACGGAATCAATTCATGGGTTCGCTTGGCTGCCATTATTCCCGCCAGACGCGCGGCGGAAAGCGCCTCGCCCTTCTTCAACTTGCCACCGAGGATCGCGGCGAGCGTCGCGCGTGCCATGGTTATCCTCCCGCGTGCGATCGCTGTGCGGCGGGTGACAGGCTTTTCGCCGATGTCGACCATCCGGATGCGTCCGTGCGAATCCAAATGTGTCAGCCGCGGCGCAGCTTTGCTGGATACGGTTTTCTTCACGCCCATCGATTCGGAGCTTATGTTGACCGTCTCGCCAGATACAATAAACTGCACCGCACAGGCATGGCAGACGACGCAAACAAGGTTGTAATTCTCGGCTCGGGGCCGGCGGGACTGACCGCGGCCCTCTACACCGCACGCGCGAACCTCGCACCTTTGGTCATCGAAGGGACGTCGCCCGGCGGCCAACTTACCATCACTACCGACGTAGAAAATTACCCGGGCTTCGAAAAGGGCATTCAAGGGCCGGAGATGATGGAGGTATTTCGGCGCCAGGCAGAGCGTTTCGGCACCCGGTTCATGAGCGGAGAAGTGAGCGAGACGCGCTTGGACCGACGCCCCTTCGAAATCATAGTCGACGGGGCAGCGATTAGGGCGCAGTCAGTGATCATTTCGACCGGGGCTTCGGCCAAGCTGCTCAACCTCGAGTCGGAAAAGCGCCTGATGGGCTACGGCGTCAGCGCGTGCGCAACCTGCGACGGCGCGTTTTTTAAAAACAAGGAAGTCGTGGTGGTGGGGGGCGGCGATACGGCCATGGAAGAAGCGACGTTTCTCACGCGTTTCTGCACCCGGGTGACGATCGTCCATCGCCGCGACACCCTGCGCGCATCGAAGATCATGCAGGATCGCGCCATCAAGAATCCCAAGATCGCGTTCGTCTGGGATTCGATCGTGGACGAGATTCACGGCGAGGCAAAAGATGGCGTCCACGGCGTGCGGCTCAAGAATGTCAAGACCGGCGCGACCTCCGAGTTCAAGGCCGACGGCGTGTTCATGGCAATCGGTCATCAGCCCAATACGAGTGTCTTCAAGGGCAAGCTCGAGATGGATGATCTCGGCTATCTCAAGGTGCATCCCGGTTCTACCTACACCAACATCGAGGGCGTATTTGCCGCCGGCGACGTGGCAGATCGCGTCTATCGGCAGGCGGTCACGGCCGCCGGCACCGGATGCATGGCCGCGATCGACGCCGAGCGCTGGCTGGAAACCCAACCCGCCGGCTGATCGCAGGAGTCCATCGGGTCCGCTTCTCCTTCAGATTCTTCGATTCCCCGCACCCGCGAGGGGGCGCAATTTGCTGGTGCTGTCACGGCATTTCCGGTGAGTTCCGGTCACCTCGGGAACGGTGTGCTTTAGCCCCGAACTCTTGGACAAGCGGCAGGCGCCGCGCTTGACAATGCTCCTGGATTGAGCGATCGTCCGAAATATAGGACGACCGTCCAAATCCTCGATGCCCCGATATCTCACCGCCAGATTCAAAGCCGAGACGCGACGCATGCGGCGCGAGCAGATCGAAGCGGCCGCCCTGCAGAGCGTTCTTAAGCACGGCTTTCCCGGAAGTTCGTTGCGGGTGGTCGCCAGAGAGGCAAAGGTGCCTCTCTCGATTCTTCACTACTACTTCAAGGACAAAGACGATCTGATGCACTCGGTGGTCGCGCGACTCTTCGAAGACGGGGTGGAGCGGCTCAAGAACGTTCGTGCGCGCGAACACGATCCGCTGCGGCGCATCGAGGCGTTACTGGAAGAGTACGTGCTGCGCACTACCAACAACTGGCGCTCGACCATCGCGATCATCGAATACTGGGCCGCCTGCGTCCGCAGCGGCACGGTTGAGCGCTTCTACACGCAGCTTCACTTCCGGTTGCGCGAATTGCTCGCCGAAGCGTTGCGGGAAGCCGGCGCCCCCGATGCCGACGTCCTCGCCCTTGCTTTGCTGGGAATGATGGTCGGATACGCGACTTTCTACCAGACCAAGCCGGCTGATCCGCTAGAACGCAAACAACTGCTCGACTTCGCACGCGTAATGGTTCGCCGCGCGGTCGGCCGCAGCCGCCGAGCGATGCGGCTGGTTCGCCGCCGCTCTGCAAAAGACCGCGCTTGAGGAGAACTTGCGATGCGCTCGATACGACATCCGCTAAGTGGCGCCCTCTACGACTTGCAAACCGATGGGACCGTCCGGGTCGAGAAGGATGGCAAGTCGGGAACGTTTCGCGCCGATGGTTCCTACGTCTCGGGTGACATCTACAGCGCCGATCCGCAGATGTGCGTGTGGGTGGGCGGTCGCGAACTCGGCTCGCGCAGCGGTCCGCTGATTCCCGCTAAAAACTCCTGACCTGGTTCATGGAGGCAAACATGGGTGTTGCCCAAACTATTCCCAGACGACCGGACAATTGGCTGACCTACCAGCGCCTGCTCGATAGCGATACCCGTCCGGTGCCCAGCGTCTTGCGGCGCGAGAACCCGCTTAAACTGCCTCCTTCGGAAATCGCGGTTGAGCGTTACACCTCGCGCGAATGGTTCGATCTGGAGGTCGAGCGGGTGTGGAAGCGAGTTTGGCAGATGGCGGCTCGCGAAGAAGACCTTCCCAATGTCGGCGACAACCTCGTCTACGACATCGCCGGGATGTCGTTTTTAGTCGTGCGGGTGGCGCCAGACCAGTTCAAGGCCTTCTACAACGCGTGTCTGCATCGCGGGCGCATGCTGCGCGAAACCGGCAGCACCCGCGCCGCCGAGTTTCGCTGTCCGTTTCACGGGTTTGCCTGGAATATTGACGGCACTCTCAGGCACATTCCCTGCCAGTGGGACTTCCCGCATATCAACCCTTCGGCGTGGTCGCTGCCGGAGGCGAAGGTCGGCACCTGGGGCGGCTTTGTATTTCTCAATCCCGATTTGAACGCCCCGCCCCTCGCCGATTTCCTGGGCAACGAGTTGAGCGATCAATTCAAGCGCTGGCCGTTGGAGCTCCGCTACAAACAGGCGCACGTCGCGAAGATTCTGCGGTGCAACTGGAAGGTCGCCCAGGAAGCATTCATGGAGGC
Organism: Candidatus Binataceae bacterium; assembly: GCA_036495685.1. Lineage (NCBI taxonomy): Bacteria > Candidatus Binatota > Binatia (SeqCode) > Binatales (SeqCode) > Binataceae (SeqCode) > Binataceae bacterium (SeqCode). The sequence goes on from DASXMJ010000114.1 coordinate 43,652, forward strand.
CTTCCACGTGGTCGCGACCCATCCGCAACTGCTCGCGGGAATCGGTGATGCGAATTCGCAGTACGACGCGTGGGGCAATTTCTCGCGAGCGATCACCGCCAACGGAACTCCAAGCCCGCATCTGTCGTGGAAACCGAGCGAGCAGGAGATGTTCGATTCGATGACCGACCGGCGCCTCGATGAACCCCCGCTGGCCGAAATCGGCGGAGAGCTTAGCGCGCGCATCGCCTCTGCCGCGGGCGCGCGCGAGATGCTGCGCCCCGCGCTCGGCGCCGCTGCGCAAAATCTGTCCGACGCCGAACTGGTAGACAGCTTCTACTACACGGTCTTTCCGAATTTCCATCCGTGGGGCGCGTACAATCGGATCGTCTATCGCTTTCGGCCCAATGGAGTGAACATCGACGAATCGATCATGGAATGTATGTACCTGGCGCCCCACCCGCCGGGCGAAAAGCCCCCCGCCTCCCCGATTCATCGGCTTGGCGCCGACGACGATTGGACCGAGGCGCCGGAACTCGGTTTCCTGGCCCGGGTGTTCAACCAGGACACCTTCAACCTCGCCAGGGTGCAGCTCGGGCTTAAAACGATGAAGAAGAAGACCGTGACCCTGGCGAACTACCAGGAGACCAAGATTCGTCATTTTCATTATCTGCTCGATCAGTGGCTGGCGCGCTGAGGTCGAAGGAGTAGCCGTCATGGAGCTGGGACTTAAAGGGAAGGTCGTGATGATCACGGGCGCGAGCAAGGGGCTCGGGCGGGCGATGGCGCAGGCGTTCGCGGCGGAGCGCGCTCGACTCAGCATATGCGCACGTGGAGCCATCGAGTTAACGGCGGCAGAGAGGGAACTGGGCGGGGCAGGTGCGGAAGTACTCGCGGAGGCTCTCGATGCCACCGACACTGCAGCTACCAAACGATGGGTCGCGGCAACCGCCGAGCGCTTCGGAGGGGTAGACGTGCTCATCAACAATGCCGGCGGAGCAAACCCGCAACCACTGATGGCGCTTGACGAAAAGGCGTGGCAGGCCGCCTTTGATCAGAATTTTTTCTCGGCCGTCGCTCTGACGCGCTTTTGCGCGGAAGAAATGAAGAAGCGCGGCGGCGGCGCGATCATCAATATCAGCTCGATCTACGGGCGCGAGGCCGGAGGGCCGGTGAGCTACAACATCTCGAAGGCCGCGCTCATCTCGCTGACCAAGATGGCCGCACGCGAGCTCGGGCCGCACAAGATTAGAGTCAACACGATCGCCCCGGGCTCTATCATCTATCCCGGGGGCGTATGGGAGATGATTTTCAAGCAGAATGCGGCCTTCGAAAAAGATTTTATTGCTCATGAGTTTCCGTGCGGGCGCCTTGGCCGGCCCGAGGAAGTCGCCTATGCCGCCCTCATGCTCGCCTCGCCGCACGCCAGTTGGATAACCGGCGCCTGCTTGCCCGTCGACGGCGCCCAAGGCCGCAGCAACATCTGAGGACGCCGTAGTTATGGGCGCGCTGGCAGATATCAATCCGTTCTCTCCCGAGACGATCGAAGATCCCCGCCCGTTCTGGGACGCCATGCGGATGGGGCAGCCCGTCTATCAAGTTCCGGGGACCGGGTACTTCGCGATCAGCCGCTATGAAGACGCACTCTACGTTCTCACCAACGAAGAGATCTTTTCTTCCAAGGAGCCGCCCGGCCTGCAGCAACCGCCCGGCCCCGAGATCGAAGCGATCCTGAAGGAGGGCTACCCGCCCGCGAATACCCTTCTGAGCAACGATCCGCCCTCACATACCCGCTTTCGCGCCCTGGTCAACAAGGCGTTTTCAGCGCGGCGGGTAGCTGGCATGGAGCCGCAGATACGGGAAATCGCGAACCACTTGGTCGATGGATTCATCAGCCAGCAGCGCGTGGAGCTGATTTCGCAATTCGCGGTGGGGCTGCCCCTCACCGTGATCGCGGATTCGCTCGGCGTGCCGCGCCAAGACATGGGCAAGTTCAAGAAATGGTCGGATGATTCGGTGGCGCCGCTGGGTGGGATGATTTCGTACCAACGGCAGATCGAATGCGCGCGCAGCCTGGTCGAATTTCAGCACTACTTCGCGGCCCGCCTTGAAGAACGGCGGCTTGAACCGCGCGACGATCTGCTGACCGACCTGGTCAACGCACGCCTCGCCGGGGCGGAGGCGCTCAATGTTCCCGAAATGCTGAACATCCTTCAGCAGCTGCTGGTCGCCGGCAACGAGACAACCACCAATCTGATCGCCAGCGCCATGATGCTCCTAGTGCGCAGTCCCGAGCAGATGACGGCTCTGCGCGCGGATCCCTCGCGGATACCCAACTTTGTGGAAGAAGCGCTGCGCATGGAGTCGCCGGTGAGCGCGTTGTTCCGAGTAACCCTTGTCGACACGGAGGTTGGCGGGGTCAAAATTCAGGCAGGCACTCGCGTCATCGTGATCTATGGCTCCGCCAACCGCGACGATGCGCAATTTCCGGACTCCCATCGCCTGGTTCTTGAACGCGACAACGCCCGCAGCCATCTGGCCTTTGGGCAGGGCGTGCACTTCTGCATAGGCGCTGCGCTGGCGCGCCTCGAAAGCCGCGTTGCGTTCGAGACGCTGCTCGGTCGGCTCCACAACCTCCGCTTCATGCCGGAGCGCAACGACTTCACACATACGCCGAGCTTCATCCTCCGCGGACTTAAGGAATTGTGGCTCGAGTTCGACGCGGCCTGAGCGAAGTGCTGCGGGTCTCGAAAAAAGACGCACCGCTCTCCAAAAGGAGCAAGAATCCTAGACCCGCCAGGCCGAACCTCCCCACTAAGAGTGGGCCCTTGATTTCCAACGAGGGGCTCCGCCTAAGCCTGCGCTCGTTCAATTTCCGAGATCCGCGTGCGCGCCTTTAGTCGCTGTGCTAAGCAACGCGGATGGCTGACATGACCTTTCCACAAGGATTTCTATGGGGGACGGCGAGTGCCTCGTACCAGATCGAAGGCGCCTGGAACGAAGACGGCAAAGGAGAATCGATCTGGGACCGTTTTTCGCACACCCCCGGCAAGATCAAACGCGGTGAGACCGGCGACGTCGCTTGCGATTTCTATCGTCGCTACAAGCAGGACATCGCGATTCAGTCCGAGCTGGGACTGAGCGCCGCGCGAATCTCGCTGTCGTGGCCGCGCATAATGCCGGCCGGCCATGGCGCCGTAAACCGCAAGGGGCTTGATTTTTACGATCGGGTTGTTGATGAGTTCCTGGCTCATCGTATCCAGCCGTGGATCACCCTGTACCACTGGGATTTACCGCAACCCCTGGAAGACAAAGGGGGCTGGCCGAATCGCGACCTAGCCGAGTACTTCCGCGACTATGCTTCGGTGGTGGTCGATCACCTGGGCGATCGCGTGAAGCATTGGATGATCTTCAATGAGCCGTGGGTCTTCACGATCCTGGGCTACCTCGCCGGCATTCACGCGCCCGGACGCCGCGAGCCCAATGAGGCGATCCGTGCCACGCATACCGTGAACCTGGCGCAGGGACTGGCGGCGCGCGCGTTGCGCGAATCGCGCGGCAAACCCGCGATGGTGGGAACCGCGTTCAGCATGGCAGCGGTGCACGCCGCGTCGGACTCCGATGAGGATCGGGGTGCGGCGGAGCGATGGCACCGTTTTTCCAACTTGTGGTTTCTCGAGACCGTCATGCAGGGACGGTATCCGGACGCCTACCTGCACGGCACCATGGACGATCGAGTGGAGATCAAGTCGAACGATCTGGAAACGATCAAGGCACCGCTCGATTTCATCGGGATCAACCTCTATTCACGCGCGGTCGTCGCGCACGATCCGGCGGATCATCACCTGGCCGCGAAGCAGATTCGCGGCGGGTCAGAGGAAGTTACCGATTTCGGATGGGAGGTCGTCCCCGAGGCGCTTTCGCAGATGGTGCTTAAAGTAGCGACGGACTACCCAACGGTTCCCATGTATATCACCGAGAACGGATGCTCGTTCGGCGATGGGCCGGGCCCCGATGGCACGGTCAACGATCAACGGCGTATCAGTTTCATGCGCCGTTATCTCGCTGAATTGAACCGCGCGATTCGCCGGGGTGCGGATGTGCGAGGTTACTTCACCTGGACGCTGACCGATAACTTCGAATGGGCGGAGGGGCTGCACGGCCAACGCTTCGGTATCGTGTGGTGCGATTTCACGACGCAAAAGCGGATCATCAAGGAAAGCGGGCGATGGTATACGAAAGTCGCGCGCTCCAACGCGCTCGATTTCGATCCGGGCGAGTCGCACGCACGATAGGTTTCGTTTCGTCAGCGCGCGGGAAGACGGCCATCGATGTCGGGCGCCGAAATCCTTATCTGGATTCACATTCTAGCATGGGCGGCGTACTTCGGCGCACAGTTCGCGGTCATCTACATGCTGATTCCCGCCGCGGCGCGCGCCCCCGATGAAGCGCATCGGCGCGCCAGTCTGATCGCGGGGTTCAGATTCTACAATCCCTTCACGCTGGCGGCGCTGCTGGTGATCGTAATCACGGGCGCAATGCGGCTGACGGACCTTAAAGCCGAGATGAAGTTCGACTATTTCGCGAAAATCGGCGGGCCGCTTGCACTCAAATTGGGACTCGCGTTCTTGATCATTTTCCTCCAGACCTACATCTGCCTGGGGCTGGCATTCCGCATCGGCAGGCAGGAGGAGATCGCAGCGCACGGAGATGGCGAGCCGTTTACCGTCGCGCAGGTCAATTCTATCCTCGCGCGGATCCGCGCGATGGCCTGGGTTACGATCGTGCTGACCGCGATTACGGTCCTGGTATCGTTGAAAATGGTGCGGCGCGCTACGGCTGAGGTTCTGGTTGACACTCTACCGGCGCGCGCCGCATTTGTGGTTGGCTCTTCCCAACCAGCGGCGCGCGCAGTGCGCGTCGATTGATTAGGCGAGAGCGAGTAGCGAGCTTACGATGTAGCAGAGCGTGATGATCCCGAAGGCTACGCCCGGCAGCTCGGTCAGAAAACTGTTTTGCGCGATCCGAATATAATCGGTCGGCGCCGCCGGCTCAGCCGCAGGATTGACGTCCGCTATCCTGGCTCGGTTGGTCGTCGTCGCGTTCATGGTAAATTCCTCCTTCAATGCCTCGATTCGTTTTACGCAAGCGCGAGCAGTGAGGTCACGATGTACACCACCGTGATCAGCCCGAACACCATGCCGGGCAACTCATTGAGCCATGCATACTGCGCAAGCCGAACTGCATCGGTCGACGCCGCCTGGCTCTCAGCTCCCACAAATCCGTCAAACCTTGCCTCGTTGGTCGTCGCGTTCATCTCTGGTAACCTCCCGTCAAACTTGAGGGTGTGTAAAGCAACCACTGTGCCATTGAATATTTGTGGATTTTGCTACGTCGAAGGCATTCGCAGGCTGTGCAAAAGATTAAGGAATTTTAAGAAAGGCCTGCAAATATGGACCTTTTCTCTACTTTCGCAGTTTGCGATCCGCGAATTACTTCCCATGCTGATTCTCATTAATTTTCTATTTTTGCGAATCACTGCAATGGGTCTACTGCGCTGCAGCGCTAGCAAATCCGGCCAGTATTGGGAGTCACTTTGATCATGGGAACCGATCTGCAACCATCTCACTGCATGGCTCCAGACCGGTCAGCTGGCGAGTCGGAAAACGCTTCTGCGCGCGCGACCGGCGCTCTCGACGAAACGCTAGCGAAGCTCGACACGGCAGCGGCGCCGGTCGAAGCGAAGTTGGTAAGCCGTGACCTCACGGTTCGGCTCATCGAGCAGGTTGTCTTCGTTACTGCGGTAATCGGCGCCGTTTCGCTTGGGATGGGGATCACTGCCTACTTCGCGGAGCATCGCTATCTTGCGGCCTACCTGCTCGCCTACATCGGCTTTAGGTTTGCCGACCTGTTAGTGGGCGAGGATTCGGAAACCGCGCCCGCAGCACGGGGGCTGAGCGAACGCGTTATAAACGAGTTGCCCGTGCTGATTCTGTTTGCAGCCGCGCCCTTTGAGCGCACCTACATTTGGGGTGGAGAAGGCCCGTCATGGCTCAGCGCACTCGGACTGCTGCTTGCGCTGGTGGGCCTGTGGCTCGCACTCGGTTCACGAATTCAACTTCACTTCTTTTCCTCCGACCACAGCGGGCGCGAGCGTATGGTCCTGGTCAAGACGGGCTTCTTTAGATACATCCGCCACCCAGTGTACGCCGGCATCATGCTGGTGCTATTCGCGTGGCCCCTGGTTTATGGCGCGCCCATCGTAATAATTCTGACCCTGATCATCGGCGGCGCTATCGCCCGCAGCCAGATCCTTGCCGACGAGAGAGTCCTGCGTGCACGATTTGGTGAGGAGTTCGAAGAATATTGCCGCACCACCGACGCGCTGATACCCAGCATCTGGTAAGCGGGCCTCTCTGGTCGCTTCAGAGGCTCGCAAGAGAGCACGCTTTAAGTTTAGCTCCCTATCGCAGTCTCTGAAATTCGCTGAGGGTCCTTTACTTCACCCCTCACCCCGGACCAGCGGAGGACGCGAAACCAGCCTCACAACCTCGCCGAGCGACTCGATGCGCACGTCGCCGTCGATCCGATAGCCCGCGAAGCCGATTCTGGCGCGGCGCGCCGCTTCGCGATCAAAGTTCGTGTCGCCGACGAACATCGCTTCGGCGGCGGTAAGCTGAAGCAGCGTCAGGGCTGCGAGAATTCCGTCGGGCGCGGGTTTCGGTTCGCAAACGTCGTTGCCGGAGACCAGCACATCGGGATCGAATCGCGCCCGATCGAGCATCGCGCGCGCTACCTCACTTGGACTATTGGTGACGACGGCTACCCGTATACCGTTGGCGCGTAGCTCCTCAAGCACGGGAGGACCGTCAGGCTCGACCTTCAGATGCTGAACATACTGTCGGAACATCAAACCGTACTCGCCCTCCAGTTCTTCGACCGTGAATCCCGGATAGAACAGCCGCACATCTTCAGCGATTCCCTGTCCCCACGCGCGCTCCATCTGCTCCGCAGAGATCTCCGGATAGCCGAACTTGCGAGCGATCGCGCGCATCACCTCAAACCAGACCGCTCGGCTTTCCACCAAAACACCATCCAGATCGAATAGCACCCCACGCAGTCTCAAGCCGTGACTCCGCGCGACCCGAGGTTTGCCAGCCGATCCGCGCGCGCATTGAGCGGGTCCGAGTCATGGCCCTTGACCCACTGGAAAGTGACCTCGCGCCGTGCCGCCTCCGCGTCAAGCGCCGCCCACAGCTCATGGTTCTTTCGCCGCTTCCAATTGAGCGTCATGGTCTTGATAACATATTGGCTGTCGCTGCGGAGCAGGACCCGACTGGCCGGAGCGGTTTGGCGCAGCCCCTCCACGGCTGCCGTGATTTCCATCTGGTTGTTGGTCGTGGCGGGATTGGCGCCGTGATGTTCGCTCTCCGAGCCGTCCGGCCGCACTACTATGACGCCCCACCCGCCGGGCCCGGGGTTACCGATACATGAGCCGTCAGCGTAGACCAGAAAATCAAACCCTGGCGGTACTTTCATACTCAAGCCACCTGTGTGGCGCGCTGTCCCTCAAGCCGCTCGAACCATGTGAGATAGTCGCGCGCCGCACGATCCCAGGAAAAGTCCGCCGCGAAGCAATTTTGCATCAGGCGCCGCCACCCTCGGGAGTCGGCGAACGCCGCCTTCATTCTCTGCACCGCTCCGACCAATGCATGGGTCGTGTAGTCCTCGAAGACAAAACCGTTTCCCGAGCCCGGGCTGCGATCGAATTCGGCGACGGTGTCACGCAGTCCGCCGGTTGCGCGCACGATCGGGGTCGTGCCGTACCTGAGCGCATACATCTGGGTAAGACCGCACGGCTCGAAGCGTGACGGCATGAGCAAAGCATCGGCACCGGCTTGGATTCGATGGGCAGCGGCGTTGTCGAATTTGGTCAGCACACGCAGGTTTTCCGAGAAGCGTTTTTCGGCCGCGCGAAAGAATAGCTCGAGTGCCGGATCGCCGCTGGCGAGCATGACCAGTTGCAGGTCGAGCGCCATGAGGTCCTCGAGCGCGTCGCGCAGCAGGTCGCAGCCTTTCTGCGCAGTCATGCGGGTGATCATTCCAATCAGCGGACAGGCGCGTTCGGCCAGCCGCACCGAACTGCGCAGGTCACGATTACAAAGCCGCTTGCCGGCAGGGTGTTTCGGACCGTACTTGGCTGCGATCAGGCTGTCGCCCTGCGGATCCCATTCGCGATAGTCGGCCCCATTCAGAATTCCCACAAACCGATCGCCCTTGTGCCGTAAAACCCCTTCGAGCCCAAAGCCTCGTTCAGGATCCGACGCGACCTCGTGCGCGTAAGTAGGGCTCACGGTGGACACTCCGTCCGCCAGCATCGCCGCGCCCTTCATCAGGTTCATGCGGCCATAGAACTCGAGATATTCCATCGCGAAGTAAGACCAATCGATGCCGAGCAGCGGGAAGTCTCCGACATCGTAAATGCCCTGGAACGCGAGATTGTGGAGTGTGTATGCGACGATCGCACCTCGCGTTCGCTGATGAAGACCGGGGTCGGCACGAAGTACGATGGGCGCAACTGCCGCGTGCCAATCGTGCGCGTGGACCACGTCGGGCCGAACCAGGTCCGCAATCGTCGCGGCGGCCGCCTTGCCGAAGAAGATGAAGCGCCGCAGATTGTCCGGGTAGTCGCTTCCACGTTCGCCGTAGACTCCGTCACGGGCGAAGAACCCCGGATGGTCGATCAAGTAGAGCGGGACACCTTCGGCGTCTCTGGTTTGCAGCACGCGAAATTGATGCGCGTCGACGCCGACGTACACCGTCATCAACGTGCCCACCTGCTTTGCGGAAAGGTTGCTCAGAATGGAGGAATATCCGGGCAGGATGACCGCGGGCTCAGCGCCCGCTCGTCTGAAGGCAGCGGGCAAAGCACCGATCACATCGGCGAGACCTCCGACCTTGGCCCAGGGGGAGATCTCGGCGGCTACGATCGCAATCTTCATCGACTCGCGTGGATCCGCGGGTGTCTGTTCATGCGCGTCGGTTCTTGTTGGTAAACGCGGCTATCCGCTCCTGCATGTCGGGACCGACCCCGGGGTGACGGTAAACCTCATGGGCGAGGCCGGCCTTAAGCGGCATGCCGTCGGTCTCGAGCAGCAAGCGCTTGTTTCCACGATGGCTGAACCAGGAGTTAGCCAGAATGGTTGCGGCCAGAGACTGCAACTCGACCTCGAATACCGCATCGGGAACGCACATGTTTGCGAGTCCCATCGCGAGCGCTTCCGCTCCGGTGTATGGGCGGCAGGTGAACATCATCTCGCGCGCTTTGTAGGCACCGATGCGCCGCGGCAGTCGCTGGCTCATTCCCCAGATTGGAGTCAGCGCCCACCGTGCATGAGTATCCGCGAACCGGGCCGATTCTGCGGCGAAGATAAGGTCGCCGGCCAGCGCCAGCTCAAGCGCCCCGGTGTAACAAACCCCGTGGACTGCCGAAATCACCGGCTGCGGCAGCATCGCCAGGCGCTCCACGGTCTCGGATTGATAGTTCACCTTTGGCGGCCGCTGACCGGCGGCGATGCCGCCGAGATCGTTCCCCGCAGAAAAACCCTTTCCCGCACCGCGAATCACCACCAGTCCCACGCGATCGGTCCGCTCTGAAATCTCATCGATATGACCGCGCAGCTCGACGAACATCTCCACGTTCAAGGCGTTCAGCTTGTCGGGACGATTCAGCGTCAAGGTCGTCAATCCGTCCCGGTCGTCACGGAGTACTAGTCCTGGCATAGTTGTTCTCCGAAGTTGTTGCGCTCGAGTTTCTCAACCACAAAGGCACAAAGAAACCAAGAAGATCAATCCAGACCGCCTGGGGTCCTTGGAAGAAAGGCTGGGAGTCCGGGGCGTGCCTAGTTGAGTACCGTGCGCTCGGGCGGCACCGCTGCGGTCGAGGCCAGCTCCGAGCTACCGTTGCGCAGCGCGAGGTTGAGCACCTCGTCCACGGTATCCACGAATTTGAAAGTGAGTTCGGCGCGCACCTCGGCGGGAATGTCTTCCAGGTCGCGCTCGTTGCGTTTGGGCAAGATTATCGTCTTGATGCCGGCGCGACGAGCGGCCAGGACTTTCTCCTTGATTCCGCCTACCGGCAGAACCTTGCCGCGCAGGGTAATCTCACCGGTCATCGCGATATCCGAACGCACCGGACGTCCGCTGAGCAGCGAAGCGATCGAGGCGGCGAGTGTGACCCCGCCCGACGGACCGTCTTTGGGAATACCCCCGGCCGGAACGTGCACGTGAATGTCGGATTTCTCGAAGAAGTCGCTCGCAACGCCGAGCGTTTCGGCATGCGAGCGTACGTAGGACAGCGCCGCCTGCGCCGATTCCTTCATCACGTCACCGAGCGAGCCAGTAAGCGTAAGCTGTTTGGTCCCCGCCATCCGGGTGCTCTCGATAAATAGGATGTCGCCGCCGTTCGGCGTCCACACCAGGCCGGTCGCGATCCCGGGTTCGTTGGCGAGTTCGGCGACTTCCGAGAAAAACTTGGGCGGACCAAGATACTTTGCGATGTCGGCACCCACGATTTTCTCGGGCACCTGCTCGCCTTCGGTCATGGCGCGCGCCACCTTGCGAAAGACGCGGGCGATCTCGCGTTCCAGATTGCGCAGGCCCGCCTCGCGGGTGTAACTGCGGATTATCTCGGCGGCGGCTTCGAGGGTGAATTCGATGTTGCTGTCGCCGAGACCGTTTTCGATCTTCTGCTTGGGAATCAGGTGCCGTTCCGCGATCTGGAGCTTTTCTTCTTCGGTGTAGCCGGGCAACTCCAGCACTTCCATGCGGTCGCGCAGAGCCGGGGGAATCGGATCGAGGATATTCGCCGTGGTCAAAAACAGGACCTTGGACAGATCAAATTGGACATCGAGATAGTGGTCCTGAAAGGTGCTGTTCTGTTCGGGATCGAGCACCTCCAGTAGCGCTGAAGCCGGATCGCCGCGGAAGTCCATTCCGAGCTTGTCCACCTCGTCGAGAATGAACAGCGGGTTGTTTGATCCGGCGTTGCGCAAGCCCTGGATGATGCGGCCCGGCAGCGAACCGATATAGGTCCGGCGATGACCCCGAATTTCCGCTTCGTCGCGGATCCCACCGAGCGACAGGCGGACGAATTTGCGCCCGAGCGCCCGCGCGATCGAGCGGCCGAGCGAAGTCTTGCCGGTCCCGGGCGGTCCAACGAAGCACAAAATCGGGCCCTTGCTGTCCTTCTTGAGCTTGCGCACCGCAAGGAACTCGAGAATGCGCTCTTTGATCTTGTTCAGATCATAGTGGTCTTCGTCGAGGACTTTGCGCGCGTTGGCGATGTCGAGATTGTCTTCGGTCGAAACGCTCCACGGCACACCGACCAGCCAATCGAGATAGGTGCGAACTACGGTGTGCTCCGCCGACTCGGGCGGAATCATCTTCAGACGATCGAGTTCCTTGTCGGCCACCTTCTGCGCCTCGGGAGGCATCTTGGCCTCCTCGATTTTCTTCTCGAGTTCCTCGATTTCGGACGAACGCGTGTCGCCTTCGCCGAGTTCTTTCTGGATCGCCTTGAGCTGCTGGCGCAGGTAGTACTCGCGCTGGTTTTTGTTTAACTCGGTTTGTACCTGGGACTGGATCTTGTGCCCAAGTTCCAGCAATTCGATTTCTCGCCCGAGGATCGCGATCAGCTTTTCAAGCCGCGCGCGCACGTCAAGCGTCGCGATCAAGTCCTGCGCCTCCTCGACTGCGATCTTGAGGTACGACGCCACCATGTCTGTAAGCCGACCCGGTTCGGTCACCTTCATCGCCCGCGCCTGCAATTCGTCCGGCAGGTACGGTACCAGGGACACAAACTTAGAGAATTGGTTCACCAGATGCGCCTGGAGCGCGTCGACCTCTTTGGCGGGTGATACCAGCTCCGCGAGCCGGGTCGCGTGCGCGATGAAATAGGGAGTACTCTGGGTAAAATCGCTCAGCTCGATTCGCGCCAGCCCCTGCACCAGAACACGCACGCTCTGGTCCGGGTAGCGCAGCATCTTGAGAATTTGTACCGCGCTGCCGCGCGCGTAGAGTCCCTCGGGCGCGGGGTTTTCCTCTTCCGGGTTCTTTTGTGCGGCCAGCGCGATAACTTTCTGCGCCTGGCCGACATCCTCGATGAGCTTGAGCGACGAGGGCCGCGAGACCAGGAAGGGATGAATCTGGTTGGGGAAAATTACGATACCGCGCAGCGGCAGTACCGGCAGAACGCCCGGAATCTCGATCTTGCTTAAGTCTTCCTCGAGTTCGAAGCGCTTCTCCGTCTTCGGTTTATCCGCCATATGAAAGTCGAAACCTCATGGGAAGTGCCTCGCTTCCACCGCCACCGAAATTTACCGTAATATACGAGTGTCGGACTGACAAGGTAACCTTCCGCCTTAAATCTAACCACGTTCGGTTGCGCCGCCAGTGGAGGGAAACATTTGTCGAATCAAAGTTTTCAGAAGCTCTTCAGTCCGGAAGAAGCCAATGAACTCATTCCGAGGCTGGAATTGCTGATTCGCGAGATGCAGGTGGCGCTCAAGACCTTGCGCGCGCGGGTTGCGGCGCTGGCGGTCAATGACGATCGTCTGGTCAATCTCACGCTGCCGGAAATCATCGAGCGCTATCCCGAGCTACGTGGACCAGGAGAAGCGATGGCGGAGGCGGTTTCGCAAATCGAATCGCTCGGCTGCTTCCTGAAGGACGTCGATCAGGGTCTGGTCGATTTTCCGTTCGACAACGGAGGGGAAGTGGCGTTCCTCTGCTGGCAATCCGGGGAACCAAGCCTGATCGCCTGGCACAGCATCGACGTCGGTTTCTCTGGGCGCCAGCCGTTGCCGGGCGCCCCCAAGCCGTACCTAAATTGATGCGGCCGCCGCCCACCCCGCCGGCTTACTCATGATGATCGCACTGTTTGTTTATCTGCTCAGCCTGGCATGTTGGCTCGGAGGTATAGTTTTCTTTTCCTTTTTCACGGCCCCTGCCGTGTTCGGTTCCGGGATTCCGCTGCCCGAGGCGGGCAAGGTAATCAGCACCATCTTTCCGCGCTACTACCTGCTCGGGTATGTTGCGGGAATCGTTGCGCTCCTGCTGGCGCTCTATTTCACGGCCGCCCGACCGGCGCGGTTCGCGTGGGGAGCGACGGCCATTTTCCTGGCGGTCGCGTTGGGCCTCACCTTCTATGCGGGCGCGGTCGTACGGCCGCGGGTCGATGCGATTCGGACGGTGGCTGAAGAGTCGACTCCTGACCCCGCGCGTAAGGCCGAGTTTGATCGGCTGCACCGGCTCTCGGTTTATCTCAACGGCGCGGCGCTACTTTTGAATCTGGCTGCGCTCGCAGGCACGGCGGGAGCGCTGACGCCGCGTGGCTAACTACGAATTCAAGGCAATCGTACTCGACCTGTTCGACACAATCGTGACCTGGAATCCGGCCGGCCTGGAGTCGATGAATTGGCGCGGCCGCGAGATTCGGACCACCATGCCGCTGCTGTTTCCGGTGCTCAGCGAGGTGCTCGGCGACCGCTTCGACCAGACTGGGTTCATGGAGGCGCACTACGACGTCTATCAGGAGATTTCTGCGGAGCGCGCCGGTACCGAGATAGAAATAACTTGCCACGAGCGGTTTCTGCGGACCTTGAAACGCATCGATTGCGCCGCGACACTCGATGACTCCGAGTTGATCGAGCTGGCCGAACTGCTGCGCAAGACTCACATGGCGCGGGTGCGCGCGGTTACCAAAGCGCCAGCGCAGAGAATCGCGGCGGTTCGCCGCCTCAACACGCGGTTCAGGCTTGGCCTGCTCTCAAACTTCGACGACTCCGCCACGGGCTACGAGATAATCGCCGACACCGGGCTTCGCGAGCTGTTCGAAATAATCGTCATCTCGGCCGAGTTCCGCCTGCGCAAACCACACACCGCCCTGTTCCAGCGAGTTCTGGACACGCTGAATCTGCAACCGCGCGAAGTGCTGTTCGTGGGCGACACCGCGCACGAGGACGTGGCCGGCGCGAAACGGGCGGGAATACCGGTCGCCTGGATCAACAAGCATCAGCAGCCGTTTCCGGAGGGAATCCCGCCACCGGAAATTACCATCGGTGATTTGACCGAGTTGCCCGCCCTGCTTGGCTGCTGAGAATGCGCCGGGCTCGCGTGATAGCCGTCATCGGCGCCGGCTCTGCCCCGGCGGCAGCCTTAAAGCTCGCTTATGAGGTCGGGCGCGAGATTGCCCGGCGGGGCGCGACCCTGATCAACGGCGGGCGGTCGGGAGTGATGGAGGCGGCGGCGGCTGGTGCGCGCAAGCTGGGCGGTCGTACCATCGGCATTCTGCCTGGCTACGACCGCTCTACGGCAAACCGGCATATAGAATTTGCGATCGCGACCGGGATGGGAGAGGCGCGCAATGCTATTATCGTGGCCAGCGCCGATGCCATCATCGCACTGGCCGGCGAAGGTGGTACGCTCGCCGAGATTGGCTTCGCCATGAAGATGAAACGCCCGATCGTCGCTTTGCAATCGTGGCTCGAGATTCCGCGCTTGCACCGCGCCAACACTCCAGCCGATGCGGTAGCGCTCGCACTCAGACTGGCGGGCCGTCGCGCAGGATAGACCCATGGTAGCGCGCAAGGACAACCTCGATTCGCTTGAGCGAGCCCCGTTTTCCGCGCTGCTCGGACTGCGCGTCGAGTCCAGAGCCAACGGGAGCGCCGTGGTGCGTATGCCGTTTGCACCGACCCTGATCAACGATGGCGGACCGCAGGCTCCCATTCACGGAGGCGCCATCGCATCGCTCGCAGATGTAGCGGCGTGCGCCGCGGTCTGGACCATCGACGCGACCACGCGCAGCGCGACGATCTCGATGACCGTAAACTACACCGGCATGGCGTCACAGAGCGCGCTGGTCGCGCGCGCGACGGTTCGGAGGCATGGCAAGCGCCTGGCCAGCGTCAACGTGGAAATTCGCGACCAGGCCGACGCACTCATCGCCGATGCGCTGGTGACTTACAAGATCGCATAAGTGACTATGAGTTCGCTGGTTGAAACAATCCGTAGCGCGGGCGAGCCGTTCGGCTTGAATCTTATCGCGGCCGTACCGGTGCATCGCTACGATGCGGTCGTCACGCAACCGTATCGCGCCGGGGCCCTGGATGCGAAAGCGAAATCGATCGTTGTGATCGCCAACGGCGGGGGCGCGCTGTGGGCCGGGCTTCGCCGTCACGCCGAGCACAACCCGGGGTGGTGGGAACGCAAGCATCCCCTCGACGATTTCACGCGCGCGATCGTCGAAAAGGAAATCGAGCCGGCGGTCCGCCAATCGCATAGCCGCTACACGATCGTATTTCCTTTCATGAGCGACACCGCAACGCTAAATTTTATCGAGCTGGGAAAGGTGGCGGGCCTGGGGGGCTCGAGCATACTCGGCGTCCTAGTGCATCCGAAGTTCGGGCCCTGGATCGCGTTTCGCGCGGCGATTCTGATCGATGAATTCATCAATGCGCCCGGAGCAGCAGCAAGCTTTGATCCGTGTCCGACCTGCACGCAGCGCAGCTGCATTGCGGCGTGCCCTACCGGCGCGGTCGCGCTCCCTTCAGGTTGGGACATTCCCCGATGTCTTGCCTATCGAATCGAGTCCGAACCCGATTGCACGCCGCGATGTCACGCGCGCGTCGCATGCGTGCTGGGCCCGCAGTATCGATATCCGGAAGATGAACTGGCCTACCATCAGAGTCGCGCGCTGGCGGCAATGCGCCCGTGGTACGAAAAGAACCTTAAGCCACCAGGGCACTCGGACACCGAGTAGGCGGAAGCGACTTCCACGCCTCGCGTCGTAAAGGTGCGCTGGTTAAAGAATCTCTCGGCAACCTAGCGCCAGTCGTCGAGCAGAAACAGGTCGTGCCGGTTGTAGCCGCAATCGTTGCCGTGCTGCATCGAGACGCCGGTAAGGAAGGTGCGGAAGCCGCGTGCGAGCATCGCACGATAGGCGGTGTGGCGCTCGGTGTTGACTCCCGCTTCCAGCTCGTTTGCTCCGCTGGCCGCCGCAACCCGTTCGCAGGCTTCGAAAAGCTTTTCAAAAGTCTGTGCGGCGCCGTCGTTCGGGCGCACCGCGCCGAACTTGATGTAGCAGGAGCCGCTGCCGGCCTCGCTGCCTTTGCCGATGTGGCAGGTCGCAACCGCATCCACCTGTGAGCCATTTCGTAGCAGGACGGTGTCTCCAATTTTCTGCCGCGCGATTGACTCGATCTCTTGGGTCACGTCCAGACCTTCGTAGATCGATGCCAACATCTCGCGGGTGTCTGCAAGGGCGATCTTTTGGCCCGCCGCGTCGAGGGTTGAAAACAATTGTACATTTGGCGCAAGCCGCCCGGCCTCTACTTTCTTGTCCATTACGGCCGTCAAATAGCGCGGCCAGAAACCATATTTCTGATAGAGCGCCAGATGTTTGGGGCTCTGCGCAAAAGTGAACAACCCGATATGCCGCATGCCCCATTTCTTGAACAGCTCCATCGTGGGGTCGAGCAGACGGCGCGCGATCTTGCGCTCCCAAAGCGGAGGATCGACGGAGAGCGGCCCGAAGAATCCAACCGAACCCCAATTCGCGAGAAAGTTGGACCCCACGACACGGCCATCCAGCTCCGCACCCAGCGCTCCATCCGGATTACCGCGGAAGCGAGTCCGCGCCATGTCCGAGTCGCCAAACATGGTCATCGGATCCGCGAGTCCGACGAAGGTCCCGAAGGCAAGCCGCATGACGCGGTCGGCTTCGTCAAGGTCGGCTTCCTCGAGCGGCCGAATGATCAAGTTATCCATCTGATTCGCCCCTGGGATAGCACGGAAATCCTCACTCGGCGCAGACTTCAGATTGGCAGTTTTCCAATCTGGGTCACTTTTCGCGAAATCTGGCGGATCCCTCGCCTTCTAGAGCTTCTTCGCCACTTCCTTGGCGAAGTAGGTCAGTATCAGGTCGGCACCGGCGCGGCGGATGCTGGTGAGTACTTCCATGATCGTGCGATCCTCGTCGAGCCAGCCGTTGATGCCCGCGGCACGGATCATCGCGTATTCGCCCGAGACGTTGTAGGCGGCGACCGGCACCCGAAACTCGTTTTTCACCCGCCAGATCAGATCAAGGTATGGCAGTGCCGGTTTCACCATCACGATGTCGGCACCCTCTTCCAGGTCGAGCGCGACCTCACGTAGCGCTTCCTCTCCGTTTGGCGGGTCCATCTGGTACGAGCGCCGATCCCCGAATTGAGGCGCCGATTCCGCGGCGTCGCGGAAGGGTCCGTAAAACGCCGAGGCGAATTTAGCTGAGTACGCCATAATCGCAATCTCGGAGAATCCGTCCCGATCCAACGCAGTGCGAATCGCAGCGACTCGCCCATCCATCATGTCCGATGGCGCGACGATATCCGCGCCGGCTCGCGCGTGCGAAAGCGCCTCGCGTGAGAGCAATTCCAGCGTCGCATCGTTGTCGACGTCGGTGCCTTTGATCGCTCCGCAATGGCCGTGATCGGTGTACTCGCACATGCACACGTCGGTGATCACGACCAAGCCGGGAACCTTCTCCTTGACCTCGCGGATGGCGCGCTGGACCTCGCCATTGTCGTTCCAAGCTTCGCTGCCAAGCGCGTCCTTGCGCTCGGGAATCCCGAACAGGATTATCGCGGGAACACCCGCAGCATGAATTGCGCGCGCTTCGGCTGCCACCCGGTCGACCGAAAGCTGCGCCACCCCGGGCATCGAAGGAACAGGATTCACCACCCCGCGTCCGGGGCAGACGAAGAGCGGGTGAATCAGGTTGTCCGGTGAAAGCCGCGTCTCACGGATCATGCGGCGCAATGTGTCGTTGCGTCTAAGCCGCCGCGGCCGGTTAATTGGAAAAGGCATAGTAGAGCGCGAGGTTCGCGATGAAGGAATTATATACCGGTCAAATACATTAAGAAGCCCGCGCAAAAAACCCGCCGATCGCCTCGATCAGGGCTGGGACCGTGTAGCTGGTAGGAGACACCACTACGTCGAACCCATGGCTGCGGGCAGTCTCGGCGGTGATCGGCCCGATAGCCGCTGCTTTGAGCCCTTCGACATTGCCGACCATGTCGCAGAAGTTAGACACGGTACTCGAACTGGTGAAGGTAACCAGGTCAATTTGCCGGGCCTGGATTAGCTCACGAATTCTTTGCAGGCCCGCCGGCTTTGGTTTAATGGTGCGATAAGCGGGAGCCACCGTGACCGAGCTTGCGCCGTGGTCGCGCAGAAGCTCCGGCAGGATCTCGCGTGCGATCTGTGCTCGGGGAATCAGGATGCGCGCGCCGCGAATTCGTTCTGACCCGATCGCGGGAACAATCGCTTCCGCTCGGTATTCGCGGGGTACCGCAGCGACCTGAAGGGCGTATTGCTCGAGCCGCACCGCCGTAGCTGGACCAATCGCACACAGCGACGCGTGCCCAATTGCCCGTATATCGCGGCGTAGAACCTTGAGTCGCGCGATGAAAGCATCGACGCCGGTCGCACTGGTGAAGATGATCCAGTTGAATTGTTCGAGGTGGTCGATTGCTTCGTCGAGAGCCGCATAGGTGGCCGGACGCGCAGTCTCTATGGTCGGGAACTCGACCGCGTCGGCGCCCAGCGTGCGCAGCTCGCGGGCAAAGGCGGTGCTCGCCCCGCGTGATCTGGTCACCACGATTCGTCGTCCGAACAATGGCAGCTTCTCGAACCATTTGAGATGCTCGCGGAGTTTCACCGATTGGCCCACGACTACCACCGCGGGCGCGGTGAGGTGCTCACTGGCACATAACCCCGCGAGAGTAGCGACGGTACCGACCACGGTCTTTTGCGCCGCGGTCGTGCCCCATTGCACTGCTGCGGCTGGCGTTTGAGCTGGGAGACCCGCGCGGGTGAGGCTCGTGAGCGAGGCGGCCATCCGCGTGGACGCCATCAGAACCACGATGGTACCCCCGTTGCGCGCGGCGCGGGCAAGTTCCCTCCACGGAACGCGCTTACTGCCGGCTTTGTTTTGGTCCTCGTGGCCGGTGGCGAACGCGACATAAGACCCGAGTTTGCGATGGGTGAGCGGAATGCCCGCGAATGCAGGGGCTGCGATCGCGGAGGTGATTCCTGGTATGACTTCGAAGTGAATACCAGCACGCGCTAGCGCATCAGCCTCTTCGCCTCCACGCCCGAAGATGAATGGGTCACCACCTTTGAGGCGGACCACGCGCTTCCCTTTGCGCGCGCGGTCGATCAGCAGCGCATTTAGTTTGGCCTGGGCGATCGATGCCCCGTTGCGCCTCTTTCCTGCGAAGATCAACTCGGCCTGGGAAGGGGCCAGTTGCAGCAGATCGGGATTAACCAGGGCGTCGTAAACCACGCAATCCGCTTGTCGCAGGCAATCCGCGCCGCGCAGGGTGATCAGATCGAACGCACCTGGTCCTGCGCCGACCAGGAAGACGCTGCCGCGCCGATCACTCATTCGTAATCAGCCGATCCGCGCCGCGCGCAAGCATCCGCTCACCGAGCCGCGCACCAAGCGCGTGAGCGGCGGAGGGAGCTAGGTCCACATCCAGCGGTTCTTCGACCTCATCGGACATTTCGGCCGAACCATCGGTGGAAAACAGGATCGCGCGAAGTGACACGGCGTCTTTCGCGGCCGTCGCCTTCACCCCTACCGGGGTGGCACAGGATGCACCAATCGCGGCGAGAAATGCGCGCTCCGCCGTCGTTTCGTATCGGGCACGCGAGTCGTTGAATACTGCCAGTGTGCGATCAAGCTGCGGAGACGAGCTATTCGCGAGCGTCTCGATTGCGAGTACCGCCTGCCCGCCCGCGGGGATGAAGTCACGCTCGTCCAGGGGCGTGAATCTCACGTCAACGCTATGCCCCAGCCGTCTGAGACCAGCCATCGCGATTACGATTGCGTCCAGCCGGCCTTCCGTGACCCGCCGCAGGCGGCTATCCACGTTGCCGCGCAGCGGGGAAATCTCCAGACCAGGATTGGCCTTCAGGACCTGGAAGCGCCGGCGCAAAGAAGAGGTACCTAAGCGCGCGCCGCTGGCGAGCGAAGCAAGCGGACTGCCGTCGCGCGTAACCAGGATGTCGCGCGGATCTTCGCGTTCAGAGACAGCCGCGATGCGAAACTGGGGCTCAAGAATCGCGGGCAGGTCCTTCATCGAGTGGACCGCCAGGTCGATGCGCTTTTCCAAAAGGGCCTGTTCGAGCTCGCGGATGAAAAGTCCCTTGCCCCCCACCCCGGCCAGCGAGGCACTCGCCATCCGATCGCCCGAGGTTCGAATTTCCACGACTTCTGCGCTCAAGTCCGGAACTATGCTGGCGAGCCGCGACCGGACAATCTCGGTCTGCGCGAGGGCGAGACGGCTGGGGCGCGATCCGATCCTGAGTTTGAAAGCCATTCAGGGCTCGTCGTCGTCTTCGATCGCATCGAATTCGGAATCTTCGAGATCGAACTCCCCGCAGAGCAGTCGGCGTGCAACTTCCGCCGCGTAGCTATTGTCCGCCGGGCTGTTGCCGCCCTGGCGCAGGCCGAGCAGGATGCGATGGATAAGCTTGTTGGTGAGACTGCGTGTCAGCAGTTCCACTCGTTCGCGTTCAGAAGGGCCGAGCGCTGCAATCCAGGTCTGGTTGCGGCCAAGTTCAACATCGCGCAGCCGCTCGATGCTGTAGCGGATATCCTTGATGGTCGGGACGAGATCCAGCCCGGCCATCCAGCGTTCGAAGGCTTTGAGCTCCTGCTCGACGATTTCCTCTCCCTTGTCGGCTTCCTTTTCTCGTTCCGCGCGGGACTTGTCGGCCACCTGTCCGAGGTCGTCGATGTCGTACAGGTACACGTTTCCGATCGAGTTGAGACGTTCATCGAAATTGCGCGGCACTCCCAGATCGATTAGGAACATCGGTCGGTAACGACGTTCCTTTATCACAGCGTCGAATTCCTCGGGGCCGATGATGGGCTTGGCGACCGAAATCGAGCCGATTACCACGTCCGCGATCTTCAGATAAGGGCGGTAGTTTTCGAACGGCACCGCGGTGCCACCCAGCTCCCGCGCAAGCGTCACTGCCTTGTCAAAAGTGCGCGAAGTGATGAGCAGAGATTCGATTCCGATGGTCTGGAGCTGGCGCGCCGTGAGTTCCGCCATCTTGCCTGCGCCCATCAGCATGACCGTCTTGTCGGATAGTCGGTCAAAAATCTGTCGCGCTAGAGCAACCGCCGCGGAACTGACGGAAACAGCCCCATGCCCGATCAACGTTCCCTTGCGGATGCGCTTGGCGGTCGAAAATGCTTTGTGAAATGCCCGATGGAGCACCAAGCCCACCGTGCCGGCGCGTGCCGCTTCAGCATAGGCGAGTTTCAATTGACCGAGGATTTGGGGCTCCCCGACCATCATCGAGTCGAGACTGGCACCGACGCGGAACAGATGGCGCGCTGCCTCGCGTCCCGCCATTCGATAGAGCGCGTCACCAAAAACCGGTAATTCGACTCGACGATCCTCGGCGATGAACGCTGCGAGTTCGTCAGATGCCACCGACGGATCGGCCGCGACGCCGACCATTTCGACACGATTGCAGGTTGACAGGATCGCGACCTCGCTGACCGAGGCAACGCGCTGCTTGATATTAGCCAGCGCCTGCGAAATCTCCGCCTCTGCGTAAGCGAGCCGCTCGCGGACCGCCACGGGAGCGGTGCGATGGTTTAAGCCGAGTATGAAAAGCGTCGTCTTTCCCATCGGCTTACCCGAAGCTGCCCCCGTGCTTGCCGGGAAACACCAGGCTAACGCCGACGAATGAACTGAGCAGAACTACGAAGACCGCAATCGTGAGAGCCGCCGCCCGACGTCCGCGCCATCCTACGGTCAAACGCGATTCGAGCAGGGCGGCATACAAAATCCAAATAACCAGCGACCAGGATTCTTTGGGCTCCCAGGACCAGAAATGACCCCAGGTCGCGTCGGCCCAAATGGCCCCGGTTACGATCGCCGCGCTCAACATGACGAAACCCCAGGCGAGCAGCGAATAGTTAACCCGGTCCAACTTTTCGAGACTCGGGAGGCGCTCGGTGTCGGGTTTTGGCGGCCGCTTGGCCTTAAGGCGCGATTCGTAGGCCAGGTAAACCAGGCTCACACTCGCCGCCAGGATAAACATCGCGTAGCCGACTATCGCGAGGCCCACGTGAATCGGCAGCCAGATGCTCTGCAGCGGAGCGGGCAACACCAGACGCCCGCGGGTCGTCATCGCAGTCGATACTCCCATCGCGATCGCAATCGCCGGCGCGGCATAGGCGCCGATCACGGACATTCGCAGCCGCACGATCAGCAACAGCGACGCCAGCGCAGTCACCCACGCCAGAAACGAAAGCGACTCCGCGAAATTCGCGACCGGAATATTGCCGGCCTGCAAACCGCGCGCGGCGAGATCAAGTGCATGAAGGACGGCCCCTGCGCCGAGCGCGATTATGGCCCACCCAGCCAGGCGCACCTTTCCCGACATTCTGTCCGCCAGAAACAGTATGGCGGAGAGCGCGTAGCAGGCTATAGCGGGAAGTAGCCAGAGCGATCCCATAGTTCAGGTGCCACGTGACAATTCCTCGGTGGGCTGCGGCGGGTGGAGCTTGATTCGAAGGACAGCGAGGCCGGCCCCGAGATGCTGAGTCAGTAAACGATCGATCGCGATCCAATCAGCTTGCCGAACAAGCTCCGCGATGTTGGAAGCGGCGATTGCCTGCAGAATCCGTGCTCGCTCGCGTGAATCCTGCTGCCGCTTGCGCACGTAGGATCGCGCGGCGCGCATGATTTGGGTGACGGTCTCGTACTCCGGACCGATGACCACTTGCAGGTCGCGTCGGATGCGCGAGGCGAGCGCGGGGCTCACGCCAGAAGTTGAGATCGCAATCTGCAGTTCTCCACGACGGACCACGCTCGGCGTGATGAAGTCGCACAATTCGGGTTGGTCGGCGACGTTGATGGGAACACGGAAAGCGCGCGCCTCCGCCGCAGTGGCACGATGAACTCTGAGATCGTCGGTCGCAGCGAAAGCGAGCAGACAGTCTTTAAGGTCTCCGGGTTTCCATTCGCGAGCGATGTGCTCAACCGCATTGGTAGACGCGAGTCTCTGCAACTCCGCGGTGAGTTTCGGGCTGATCACGCAAACCCGAGCGCCCGCCTCCAGCAGCGCCGCGACCTTACGCTCGGCGACCTCGCCTCCGCCGACCACCACGCATCGGCGGCCGTCAAGGTTCATGGATATCGGCAGGTAGCCCATTCGACCAAGAAATTCTAATACAGCGTCTAGATGTGAGACAGTCCCGCTCGAGTCGAAGGCCTTGAGGCTCGCCGGGGAAACTGACACCGCAGGACCAAGCCGCAACCGGCTGGCTTTGCTCGGCGATGCGCCCGTCACCATCGTCCGCAGAACCGCACGCTCGCGCCATCGACGGAGAGCGATAGGCGCCGGCTCCTGGCCCTAAGACCAATCAATAGAGTGCGACGGCTGGGGAAGAGCATCAAGTTTCGAACTCAATCTTGGCGCAGCTAGAAACGGGGTCGAAGCCGGTCGAAAGACGATCGCCTTGGTCTGGCTGGCAGGAAAACCTCATGGGGGACCATGCGGCAGCCGCACGACAAAGTTGGTTCCGCCTTCTCGGGACGAGCTTACGACGATCGTGCCACCGTGTGCGGCAGCTATCTCGCTCACAATGAACAGCCCCAGTCCTGTGGAATCTGGTCTGGAGCTGGCGCGCCGAGTGAGAGGGTCAAAAATGGTCGGGAGCAGATCTTCCGGTATCAGCGGGCCTCGGTTGTGAACTTGAATGACAACGAAACTTTCATCGCCGCGGACAGTAACTTTGACGCTTTTGCCGTCGCCGTGCCGAATCGCATTGATTAGCAGGTTGGAGACCATCTGCTTTAGTCTCTCACCATCCCACTCCCCGTCCAGATGGCCGCCTGCCTCGAAATCGATCGCGCTCGCTGGATTGGCCAAGCGAACCTCGTCAACGACTTCACCAACGGCCACTCCTGCATTCCCCCTCGCGATGGTCAATGGCATCGGATTACCAAGGCGGCCGCGCGCGAAATCGAGTATGTCGCGCGACATTCCCTCCAGGCGTCGAGCGCTCCTTGAGATTGACGCAACTATTTTGAGCTGTTGTTCGTTCACTGGGTGCTGCTTGGCTAGAACATTCGCGCCCATGACAATGGCGTTTATCGGGTTTCGCAGGTCGTGTCCCAGGATGCCGATAAAACGGTCGCGGTATTGGCTTTCCCGCTCCTTGTATTCGACCACCGCCGCCGTGATGTTCTCGTCCACGATTTCGGAAAATCTCGCCACTTCGGCAGCGCCTACTTCGAAGCCACTCGAATCAAGGATTTGCCAAAGATGCACAACGCGGGCTCGCAGCACACAATATTCCGCTGCGATCTGGGCCAGGTCGAAGCCTGAGTCGATCCGAATCTTTACATGGGCAGCAGTTACAGACTGGGTGGGACTCGGTTCACCCTCGATCGCGGCTACCAGGCGCTGCTCCACGGGTGGAGCGGAAGCTTCCATCCGGTCGGCGATAAATTTGAGAATCGAAGGAGCGTGATCGCGCAGAATCCATCTCGGCAAAGCAGCATCGCTTATTTTGCTCGCGAAATCTTCCCATTCTCGAAGGATCCGGTCGCGATTGATCCTGATGAACTCTGCCAGCGTCATTGTGGTTGACCTAAGCCGATCTTGTCTTACAGGCAGCGCACGGTAAGCTTCTCCCGCCCGACAACTTTGCGAACATGTGGGCCCTTCAGCGTCTTGGAAGGGCAAAAACGCCCTATTCGGGGCCTTTTCGGGAATTGCACCGCAGCTCGGCTACTTGAATTTACCATGTTCATGATGGGTTCTGCTTTGCGAAAGGGAGCTCACCCAAAGTGCCTATGCGAGCACGCGAGACCGCGAGCAAACCAAGATTGCGGGCCTTTGACAGACAATCGCGAAAGGACCTACTTCGATTAATGAACGAGCTCGGGGCACTTCTCTGAGACTCTGCAAACCTCGAATCACGAGACCAGGGCGATGGCATTTCCTGATTTCTGTGCAGCAAAATTTTCGCGATCATCCGCTCTTTTCTTGATATTTGAAAATAGGGGTCGCGTAAGCGGCCTTCCGGTGGCTTGGTTTGTGGTCGCCGAGGAGTTGCTGCGGCAGTCAGGGTCGCTTCGCGCCGCTGTCACAGACCAGGAACCTCTGACATGAGCGGGGACCAATCGATTTCTCAAGACGCGCTTTCGTTCCTCGAAGGCAGCGGCGAGATGCGCGAACTCATCCGCGAGTTCGACTGGGCGAGCACCCCGATAGGACCCATAAAACACTGGTCGGCGGCGCTAGTAACCACCATCCGCATCGTACTGGCCAACCGCTTCCCCCACATCCTGTGGTGGGGACCTGACTATATACAATTGTATAACGACGCCTACGCTCCGATTCCGGGAGCAAAACACCCAAAAAAAGCTTTAGGCAGGCCTGCGCGCGACTGCTGGCCAGAAATCTGGCACATTATCGGACCCCTCATCGATAGGCCCTTTCGCGGCGGTCCACCGACGTGGAATGAAGATATTTTGCTTGAGATCCACCGACATGGCTTCGTAGAGGAGTCTCACTTCACGATCGCGTATAGCCCAGTCCCCGACGATACCACGGCCGGTGGTATCGGCGGAGTTCTCGCCACCGTCCATGAGATCACGGAAAAGGTTATTAGCGAGCGGCGCACGGTCGTATTGCGCGACCTCGCGGCCAGCGCGGCGGACGCCAAGACGGCGGAGCAGGCCTGCGCGGTTGCAGCGAACGTTCTAGCTCAGCACGACAGGGACGTTCCATTTGCTCTGCTGTATCTGATCGATCCGGATCGGCGGCGAGCGAGCCTTGCCGGCGCTTCAGGAGTTGGGCCCGGCCTCGATCTCAGCCAGAAAATCTTGAATCTCGACGAATCATCGGCGGCGCGATGGCCGCTTCGGGAAGTCGTCGAAAGCGGCGAAATCCAGTTGGTCGAGGACCTGGCGACCCGCTTCCGAACCGTTCCTGCCGGGCCCTGGTCGGATCCGCCGGTTGCCGCCGCAATTGTCCCGATACCCTCGAACCGGCCGCACATGAATGCTGGCGTGCTGATCACAGGGATCAGCTCACGGATAAAATTCGACGCGCACTACCGGGACTTTCTCGTTCTCGTCAAAACTCAGATTGGGACCGCCATCAGCAATGCACGCTCCCACGAGGATGAGCGCAAACGAGCGGAGACGCTGGCAGAGCTGGACCGCGCGAAGACCGTCTTCTTCAGCAACGTCAGCCACGAGTTCCGGACGCCGCTCACGCTGATGCTCGGGCCGATCGAGGAGCTGCTGCGGCGCAGCCATTCGAAGCTCTCGCCGGCAGTCAAGGGCGAGCTGGAAATGGTCAACCGCAACGGATTGCGCTTGCTGAGGTTAGTAAACACGCTCCTGGACTTCTCGCGTATTGAGGCCGGGCGCGTGCGCGCTATCTATCAACCGACCGAGCTGGCTGACTTTACGGCCGAACTAGCCGGCATGTTTCGTGCGGCGATCGAACGCGCAGGACTGAAACTGGTGGTTAATTGTCCGCAGCTTTCCGAAGTGGTCTACGTGGACCGCGAGATGTGGGAAAAGATCGTTTTGAACCTTCTCTCTAATGCCTTCAAGTTCACCTTCGATGGCCGTATCGAGGTCAGCCTTCGGCAATCGGCCAACATGGTGGAACTTCGCGTCTCGGATACCGGCACCGGGATTCCTCCCAAGGAAATGCCCCACCTGTTCGAACGATTCCATCGGGTTGAAGAGCCGCGTGGCCGAACCCACGAAGGAAGCGGAATCGGACTGGCGTTGGTACATGAACTGGTGCGATTGCATGCTGGAAAGATTGTGGCAGAGAGCGTGGTCGACCATGGCACTACGTTCATGGTGGAGATTCCGCTGGGCAAGCACCACTTGCCACCCGACCAGGTCAGTGATGAAGACCGTCCATTTTCCGCCGCGGCCGGAGCGTCGCCGTTTGTCGAAGAAGCGTTGCGCTGGTTGCCGGACGACGCGAAAGAAGAGCCGTATCGCGAGCAGCTGTCAAATTATCGGGAAGCCTTCGCGACACCTGCACTCAATCCGCTCAACGGCAAGAATCGGTCGCGCGTAATCGTGGCCGACGACAATGCCGATATGCGGCAGTATATCTCGCGGATTTTGGGCGAGCGGTACCAGGTTGAGGCTGTTCCCGACGGAGAAGCCGCGCTCCGGGCCGCCGTGGAATGCAAGCCAGACTTGATTCTGGCTGATGTCATGATGCCGCGGCTGGACGGCTTCGGTCTGTTGCGGAAGATTCGTTCCGATCCTGCGCTGCGGGAAACTCCGGTAATCGTGCTCTCGGCACGCGCCGGTGAGGAAAGCCGAGTGGAGGGAATGGATTCGGGAGCGGATGACTATCTGGTGAAGCCATTCAGCGCCCGCGAGCTAATCGCACGCGTCGAGGCGCATCTCAAGATGGTGCAGATGCGCCGCAGCGCCGCGGAACAAGCGAGCTATCGCAATGCGCAGTTTGAAGTGGTGGTGGAGAGAGCGCCGGTAGGAATTATGCTGGTCGATTCGGACCTGCGGATCCGATTGGTCAACCCGATTGCTCGCCCCGCATTTGGCCAGATTCCAGATCTAATCGGTCGGGGCCTTGCCGAAGTCCTACGGATTATGTGGCCACGCGAGTTTGCTGACGAGGTCATCCGACGGTTCCGCTACACACTGGCGACCGGCCAGTCTTACGAAAATCCTGAAAGTTCCGAGCACCGGATCGATCGTAACCAGACCGAGTACTACGAGTGGCGGACCGATCGCACACTGCTACCCGACGGGCAGTACGGAGTCGTTTGTTACTTCCAAGAGATTTCGGCGCGGGTCAAGGCGAGGCAGGAACTGGAGCGAAACCGCGACGCGCTGAGCCGCGATGGCCGCCGCAAAAGCGAGTTCCTTTCCATTCTCGCGCATGAGCTGCGCAACCCCTTGGCGCCGATCGCGAACTCGCTGGAGCTTATCAAGCGCTATGGGAAGAACCAGTCCGTGACCGCGGGGGCCCGGGAGTCTATCGAGAGACAGCTCGCTCAGATGGTTAGGTTGGTAGATGACCTACTGGACGTCAGCCGCATCACCCGCGACAAGCTCGAACTCCGCATCGAACCGGTTGATTTGAAATCGATCGTCGAACAGTCGATCGAGGCGTGCCGGCCGCTGCTTCACGAATCCGGGCTGCGGCTCAAGCGCGATTTTTCGCGCGGGCCTATCGACCTCGATGCTGACCCCGTACGACTCGTGCAGGTGTTTCAAAACCTGCTTCACAATGCCTGCAAATATACTGCGCGAGGTGGAGAGGTCACGGTAACAGCAAAGCGCGAAAACGATGCCGCGGTGGTTTCGGTGCGTGATACCGGTATCGGCATTCCACCGGATCGGCTCAGCGAAGTGTTCGAGATGTTTTCCCAGATGCATTCGGCAACGGTTCGGATGGACCCTGGACTGGGAATTGGACTGGCGCTCGTCAAGCGCCTGGTTGAAATGCACAACGGAAAAGTCGAGGCTCGCAGCAAGGGTCTCGGTTGGGGAGCTGAATTCGTGGTCAAGCTGCCGCTGGTCAGCAAGATGGCACAAGCCGCCGATGCCCACCTCGACACGGCGAGTAAAAATGGAGCTAGATTTGGGCTCCCACCGCATCGCATCCTGGTCGTGGATGACAATGAAGATTCAGCCGAAACCATGGCAAGATTGCTGGAGCTGAGTGGTAACCAGGTTCGGTGCGCGGGCGATGGACTGGCCGCTTTGGAAGCAATTGATAGATTCGATCCGGAGATCGTGTTGCTGGACATCGGTTTGCCGAGGATGAACGGCTACGAAGTTTGTCGCGCCATTCGACGGAACCGGTCGATACACCAACCAATCGTGGTAGCCCTGACGGGGTGGGGCCAGGAGAACGACCGTGAGGAGAGCAAGGCGGCAGGATTCGACCATCACCTGGTGAAGCCGGTAGCGTTCGAGGCGTTGCTGGAGCTGATGACAAAACTGAGCCGGGAGAACGTGACCGAATCAAACGCTCACTGATCTCAGTTGCACCTCTGATTGAGGTGCTGCTTGGCGTCTTACTTTCGTAACCAGGCTCGCTGAGAACTCGTTTCCCTGGCACCGGCCGTCAGTGTGGTTGGCAGGACACGTTTACTCGTGAATGCTCAATCACTATTCCCATGCCCCAAGTGAAAACGATAACACGGAGCGGGTTTGGCCGTTGGCACTCAATAGCGTGCGGCACCGTTGCCAAGGGTTCCATTACTTCGAGGAACCACTCAACAGTCCAATGATAGCAATCTGAGGCTGCACGGCGTCTGGATGGTGGGCGGAAATCATCTCCCAACCAGCGGAGCATCGCCACCACTTCCGAAGTGAAACAGGACCGCGGCTACCCAGAAGAATGGCGACGCGCCGACCGCTGGGGCTACCATCTTCCGATGTTCTGTGTCGCCAGGCGATCGAAACATCAACGACTTCCTGCGAACCAAGGGTACACGCGTCAGCCACTTGGAATGATCGGGCCTGGGCCATTTCGAATGATCAGATCACCTCCAGGTCAGCTTGTTATCGACCCCCCTGATTCCAGGAACGGCAGCCGCGACTTGGGCCGCATGCTTCGCATCCTCAGCTGATGCAACCACGCCGCTCAGGCGAGCCACCCCGTGATCGCAATCGATTTCGACCGGATGTCCATTCGCCACACCATCGGTTGCGAGCGCGGTCTTGATTTTGGTTATCAGCGCGGCATCCTCCGCCTCCTCGGCTGGGTCCTGGTAGTGGTGCACACCCTTCGCTGTGAACGCTCTCCTTGTTCAGAGTAATCGAGCTGTTCGTGACCTCCTTGGGCGACATCGGGGCGGGAGATGCCACCTGGGTCCACGCTGTTGCGCAAGCTAAAGCCCCTTCGACAACGCCAGCGACTACTCCACTTATAGTATTCTTGCTAACAGTCATACTTTCGCTCCGTTTTTCTGAGCAAGTTCTGTTGAGCGGTGGTCGACAAGCGCCGTACCTCGCCACTGGGGATTATCAGCTAACTATTTAGCCAACCACCGGTAGCGTATAGCGACTAATAGTTGCTGCCCTGGTAGGTTCTTTTTTCGTAGGTCGTCGACTCGGAGCTAGATGACGGACTCCAAGAATTTGGGGTCACCGTGGTCGACTGACTCTTGTACGACGATGTGCTCTCTTGGGTTGAATTGGTGGCCGGTTGGCCAGTCGTAACGGTCTGTGTTCGCGCAGTCGTCGTTACGACCGGCGGGGCAACTACAACAGGAGCCGGCTGAACAACCACGTTCGCGGGGGGACTCGGTACGTATGTGGTTTCTTTCGTCTCACTGCTACAGCCGGCAACCAGTAGGAAACCCGAAACGGCAATCGCAAGAGTGATAAGCATTTTCATGGTCTCTGTCCTTAATGGTGGTCAAAGCGTTATGAGTTACTCAGCAGAAACCGTGTCGCTGAATACGATCGAGGGTTCGTAGATTGAACGTATCGATACCGATCACCTGTCTACGGCTCCGTACTGTGTAGATTCTTCACGTATCTTGGTTATTTGAACAAACAACCTGAATAATCAGTAAAAAATAATTGGCCTGCTCACTAGCTGATCAACGACTAATATGGTCGCGAGCAGAAGAGCTGAGCGATACTAGCTAGTCAGCTTGACTTGTGTGCTTTTTATCTCTGAGGTACCTTAGCGCCGGTCCGTCGCGCCTCTGAAAGACCAATCGCGATTGCCTGCTTCCTACTTCTTACTTTTTGGCCGCTACCGCCAGACTTAAGCTTTCCGCGCTTCCACTCGTGTACCGCACGCTTCACTTTACTGGAGGCCTTGGGCCCATATTTCCGTTTAGATGATTTTGACCTCATGAAAGGATTCCTCCATACACCGATTGTGGTGATATGTAAGCACCTTCTCGCGGGCAAACGACGCACGACTTTGCGGATCTCGCAGGCTAGCGAACGGACCCTTGATGCTTAGGTCTTCTACCGGCAGTTGCGACAACTGACGCCGACAATGGTCGGATTGCACCAGGCCCGCGGTCACGGTGCTCCCAGTGGGATGACTCTCCGCTCGTCGGATCTCCTGCTCGAGACCTGCGAAATGCTTTCGTGAAGGATCTCAAACGTCCTTTTCTACCGCTGGGCCCCTTCTTGTTGGGTTCACAATGTTCGCGACGGCTCGCGGCCGAGTGCGGAAGTCGGGAGATACCTCCTCGCTCAGATCCTGCCCAATAGCACTAGAATCAAAATGACCACCAGGATCGTGCCGAGCCCACCTGACGGGTAGTAACTCCAACCAGCGCTGTATGGCCATGTCGGCAGCGCCGCGATTAGAAGGATCACTAGGACAATTAATAGTATTGATGGCATGTTGCTAAACACTCCCGTGGCGTATTCCCGTCTCGGTGTCGGTAATCCGGTTTTTCGAGACTCCTCCGTTCCGAATTACCGGCGAGGTTCGCTAGTCGATGTTTTGCCGAGCGACGAATCCCGTCTGACCTTTCATCGGGCCCTGCGCGATTTCAACAACCGAACCTTTTTCGTCGCTCGACACAATTCTCACCGGAGTTTGATCGTCGATGTCTTTCGCGCTGAAGTTCTTGCGCACTTCCCCTGCCATACCCTCGACGCCGCCTTCCTGCTGCATGCGTGAGACTTTCAAGTAAATCTCCTCGTCGGAATACATTGGCACCGAATGCTCGTTTGGAGTCGCTACAAGCTTGTGGGGAACCAGTGATTTTTCGCCTTGGCATCCGGCTAACATGAGTCCCGCCGCTAGAGTCATGGCTACCAAATATCGCGGTTTGGTATTGATGACATTCATCGTTAGCTTTTCCCGCCCGCAACGAGCCCTTTTCGACCGGTCTTTGTGGGACGTTCGCCGCGCTTCAGAGCTTCGGTTTCCACGCGATCGACAACTTGTAACGCCTTATTCACGGCCCGCTCGACAGGACCGCCACTTTCGACATCCTTGACTTTACGCGAGGATCACGAGACATCTCGCGAGCCTCTCACTGTTCATCCGAGAGACCTTCGCGCATCGCGATCTCGCGCTCTACCCCGCTCCCGTCTTCAAGACGACGTCCCTTGGAACGGCCTTCGGCTTCCCAAATCTCGTACGTTCGTTTACCCATACCTCATTCACGCTTTTTCAGCGCCAATGCTTTTCTCGTGGGTGTTCAAGAGACTTGATAAGCATTGGCCGTGCCACAAACGACCCTTATGAGCGCACGGTAAAAACGCGGCATACACAGTTCGTCGAAAAACTAAGGACAGAAAAGATGTGGTTCGGAGTAAAATTTACTCAAGCTCATGTCCGGGCACGATTCCAGAGATCGAAGCCAATGCTCAATTGTGCAGAAGATCGTTTCTCGTCGATTGTAGATGGTCTTGGGCATAGTACCGCGGGCAGTGTGCGGTTTTTGCCACCGCACGGGATGGTCGCTTTCGACGAACAGGTCGTTCGCGACCTTCCCGGCTCTGTCGCGTCGTTAGTTCCTCTCACCCTCCAGCGTCTATGCTCCGATAGGCGTGCGGCAGGAGGTCTGAAACGCACCGAAAGTTTTCGCTCGGGGACACTTGCTGGCTTAGAAACCTTATTAGGGGCGAGTCGAAAACCCTACGCTAAATATTTGATGATCAAACGTTGCCGCGAATGATAAAGTCGGTTTTCACGGGTCGGCAAGAAGGGCACCTCGATTGCTTTGGCGTGGAGGACCTATTGTACGCCACCGAATAGGCGTTTGAACCATGTCTGATCGAAAACGAGTATTGGTTGCGGAAGACGACAAAGCGACTCACGAAGACTGGTCGGAGTCGCTCACCGCGTGGGGTTACGAAGTGGCGGTCGCAGAAGACGGCGACCGCGCTATCGAGATGATCCGGAGTTTCTCGCCGCAGATTTTTTTGTGTGATTTGAAGATGCCCAAGCGCGATGGCCTGCGGTTGCTGAAGGACCTCCACGAAATGGGGGTGGAGCTGGCGACGATCATCGTTTCGGGTGAAGGAGAGATTCCGGAAGCGGTCCAGGCCATCAAGCTCGGCGCACTGGACTATCTACGCAAGCCGGTGGATCCGCATCACCTGCGACAGATCTTGAAGACGCTGAGCGAGAACATTTCGGTGCGCGAGGAAAACCTGCGGCTGCGGCGGCGGCTGATGGAAACCGGCGAGCTCGGGCCAATCTACGGCCGCTCGCTGGCGATGCGGCGGGTGATGAATGCCATCGAGCGGATGGCCGGTTCCTCGGCCTCGGTGATCATCAGTGGGGAGAGCGGCACCGGCAAGGAACTTGCGGCGCGCACCATTCATGAACTTTCACCGCGCCGCAGCGGTCCGTACATCGGGGTCAACTGCGCGGCCATTCCCGACACGCTGATGGAGAGCGAGCTGTTTGGCTACGAGCGCGGCGCTTTCACCGGCGCGGATCGCCGCAAGGAAGGCAGCTTCGAGCTCGCCAATCACGGCACCCTGCTGCTCGATGAAATCACCGAGATGAAGATCGAGTTGCAGGCCAAGCTGTTGCGGATCATCGAAGAGCAGCGGGTGCGGCGGGTGGGCGGGACCGCGGAGGTCGCGCTGGATGTCCGGGTGCTGGCGGCCTCCAATCGCGAAATCGACCGGGCGGTCAAAGAAGGCAAACTGCGCGAGGACCTCTACTATCGGCTCGGGGTTTTCACCATCCAGATGCCGCCGTTGCGCGAACGGATCGAGGACATTCCGCTGCTGATCGACGCCTTCCTGGAATTCTACGCCGCGCGCGAACACAAGCCCGTAGCCAGCATGGATGATGAATGCCGCGAGGTCCTCAAGGGGCATCCCTGGCCGGGCAACGTGCGCCAGCTTCGCAACGTTATCGAGCGCGCCCTGATTGTCTGCCAGAGTTCAACCATCACCACCGCCGATCTCCCGCAGGAATTTCGCACCACCGGCCAGGGTGACTCGGGATGGTTCCGCGTGCGGATGGGTTCGTCACTGGATGACGTCGAGCGTGAGCTCATCATCCGCACCATCGAGTACGCCGGGGGCAACAAGACCCGGGCCGCCGAAATTCTAGGCGTGGCGCCCAAGACTCTCTATAATCGCTTGGAGCGCTACGAAGAGCACTGAACATCTTGAAACAGAGAGCGGGGAA
>DASXMJ010000115.1 GCA_036495685.1 Candidatus Binataceae bacterium
CCTTACGGCGCTTGCTCTACTGGCACACGGCAACGGCGTCAACCGTATACCACTGGATTAGAATCCACTCGCGCATGTAAAGCGAGGTCTGTGCGTTGGTAAGCTTGCCCTGGCACTGTGACACGAGCTGCGAGTTGGCCACCTCGGTTATACCGTCCGGGGTAGTGAGGTGAAGTATGCCGTAATCGCCCGTCGATACCCGCACGGTCTGCCCGCTCCCCGCACGGTCGCTGATAGCGCTGGATCTGAGCCAAACGCAGCCGGAGAGCATTACACTCAGGCCGAGGAACATCGTGGTCGTTTTAACGAGAGAATTTTTCATAACCGTTTTCCTCCTTTGGAAAGAAGATGCTCGCCTCTACTCACTGACCCACCGGAACCAGTTCGACCCTACGATTCTGCGCTCTGCCTTCGGCAGTCTTGTTGGTCGCCACAAAGTTAGTTTTGCCGAAGCCTTGGGGAATCAGCCGATCTGCAGCAATACCCTTGCTCTCCAGATATTGCACCACCGCATTGGCACGACGCTTGGATAGACGCAGGTTGTATGCATAGGAGCCGATAGCGTCGGTGTAACCGTTCACCTCCACTTTCATATCCGGGTGGGCCCTCAGGGTCTCGGCGGCCTCATCTAGTACAGGCATATCCTCTGGGCGGATCTTCGCTTTATCGAAATCGAAGTGGACGCCGCGCAGTATTAGCTTCTCGTGTGACGGCGGAGGAGGTGGGGGAGGAGGCGGAGGTGGTGGAGGTGGAGGAAGACAAATCGCACTGGCCGATACTTTGTAGTACTGAAAGAGGAACCATTCGCGGAACTTAAGCTCGGTCGTCACGTTCGTGAGCATGCCGGTTGGACATGCCCGAACGAGATCCATGTTCGTGAACTCGGTCAGGTCACCAGGGACTGTAAGATGCAGAACTCCAAAGCTGCTCTCCACACCGGACACCGGCTGCCCGGATCCTTCGCGATCCATGATGGTGCTGGACTGGAGAATTTTGCAGCCCGAGACCGTCAAGCAGATAGCAACGGCCAACCCTACGAGAGAATCACGGTATTTCATGTTTCGACCCCTCTTCACGGCCCGCAAAGTCACAAACATGGCGGTCTATCCGACGAGTCGACACCAAGAGCGGCGCTTTTAGGCAAGTCTCCGTTGGAAGCTCCCCCTCAGTGCAAATACAGCCGCCAATCGCAGATTCAACGAGGCGACGGCATGCGGTTCGCTACACTTGATTGGTTGCAGCAGACTGGTGCCGTCGAATCTGCGCCAGAAAATCGAATCGAACACTACTCCAATGGATACCCTTTAGAAAGGGGGGGATTGGCGACAGGCCTCCTTTGATATTTGATTTTTGAAAGAAAAACATTTCGCTGCAAAACCCACTGGACTTACCTAATCTTCAGTAGCCTCATATTGTGCAAAAGGTCTTTTTAAATCGTTCAGGAATCCTGGCTTTACTTAGCGACATCGAATGCATCACATACATCCACGGATTGCTCTTATCGCCTCTCGTCGGGTGAACCTGCGCGGTTGGTAGACTCCGTCCGTGGGAGACGGGAAAGCAGCTTCTTGAGCCGTGAAGCCGCACGCCATGTTCGGCCAGAATATCCGCGGCGAGTTGTCGACTAATGCTCGAAGCGAGCGATTATGGAAGACCTACAAAGGTTCGAACCGTTGACTAAGACGATCAGCTAGCAGGTGAAACAAGGGGTAATGGATAAAGGTTGTGTAGCGATGGACTCTTGAAACCGGAGTGCATTCCACTCCTTCGTGTCGAACGTTCTGCGGAATTCAGAGGACCGTTCTAGTGTGATTGGTATAGTTCCTCCCAATTAGTTGTCAGTTCCACGGAGCCTGAAGCGGTCCTGCGACCGCATAGATCTTCGAGGTCTGACAGCTCAGGTGCGGAAGGCTGATTGACGGAGAGTCGGGGTTTCCGTTGGGCGTTTCGATTGGCGAAAACTACTATCGCGAATAGGAATCAGGTCCCCGGTCGTCGGAGCCAGATCAAGATTCCGAATATAGTCGACTTCCCTCAAAACACTTCGGATATTGGTTTGTAGCGCCGATTCCTTGTTTTCGCCTATCTGGATGCTTGGTGCGGACCATCAGATGGAGGGTCAGCCGCGGCATTTTAGCGCGCAGCTCATCTACGGACGCCCGCGACGGGGCATGTCATTTCTGGAGAAACGACCGCTCCAGTTCTTCGATCGCTATCGACTGGAATGCCCGCGTATTTCCCCTGGTGTACCGAGCGCAAGTATAGATGAGGAATCCCAGGGCGAGGGTGCTGCGCGGTGCACACCAGGGTTTTGCAGCACCCTCGCCTCTCTCCACTCCACCTCGGCCGTTGCTGCCGCTTACTGGACCGGATCGCTGGTTGCGGCGGCAGCCGTGGAAGTTTGGGCCTGAGAAGTTTGGGACCGATAGGATGCGGTGGTTTGTGGTGCAGGAAGGCCAATCACGGCCTGAGAAACCTGCGACGGCGACGGTCCATTGGTCACGTCCGCGGACCAGGTGACAGTCGCCGGACACCATTGCCAGATGCCCAGCGTCAGGATCTCGGTAAACGAAGCGGGGATGCACGCGCTCTTGTCGACCACGACATCGCGATTGGCCAGTTCGGTGGTCGGACCGCATCGGTTCAGGTAATCCTCAGGCTTCAAGTTGCGCAGGTCGGCGTGAGGCGAGAAGAAGGCGACCACCGGAATGGGAATCGCGGCGACCGAAGAGGCATCGACGTTTTCGCTGCCTTGGCAGTGACTCACCACGTTGCGAGGCGCGCTGGGTTCATCGTGGACGATGGTGTCGACACATCCCGCGAGCGCGCTCATCGATATTCCCATCGCAAGTACCGTTAAAAGATGACCAGTACGGATTGTCCTCATCTGATTCCCCTCGATTACGCTTTGTACCTTCCTTTCTTCGAGACCGACGGTGGCTTAAGCCCAATCAACGTGCCAGCCTTGGGTGGTCGGGAAACTCACTCAAACGACGTAAAAACCTGCAAAGCGGCTGCGGCGCGCATGTAAAATTTGGCCTCTTACAAATGAGCAAGTTGCTGTCGTCAACATAGCTAGAATAGGAAATCCGCGGAGGGCGAAATGCGACGTCGACGGAGGTAAATCAGCGCAGTCGGCTGGTGCCCGACATTTGTCACATAGCGACCTATTGACTGATGGAAACAAGGATCGAGCAGGCTATACGCAACAACGCTCAATGGTGTCATAGCGTATGTCGCGCGCACGGTAGACCTGGCGAGTTCTTTGACGAAATTTGGATCAATCGCGCGCCGCTGCCGCGTTTCTATCCGAATGCACAGACACTCGCCGAGCGGAGTTCACCACGACAACTCAAGTTAATCAGGGAGCTTATTGATCAAGGCTTGCCCACTGGCTGGGCCGTCAAAGATAGTTTTGCATCGCTTGATCTGACTACTTGTGGATTCACTGTGCTGTTTGATGCGCAGTGGATCTATCTGACCCAGGAGCGATTAGGGGCGGTAAGGTCGGCCTCGGCTCCCGAGCTGCGATGGGAAATGGTGCGAGCGAGCCAAACACTCGCCGAATGGGAACGCGCCTGGTGCGAGGCGAACTACGACACCACCCGCGCGCGCGTCTACCTACCCGTGCTACTGGAAGACCGCGATGTCGCCATTCTTGCGGCCCGTCGCGGCGACCATATCGTCGCTGGCGCCATCGGGAACAGGAGCGCCGGCGTCATCGGATGGTCGAACGTGTTTGTTAAGCCGGGGCGCGATTTACGCGAGTGTGTCGCGGGGTCGCTGCGAATGCTGTCGGAAATCTTTCCGGGCCTGCCGGTGGTGGGCTACGAAGGGGGCGATGCGCTGCGTGACGCCCTGTTAAGCGGCTTCGAGGCGATAGGTCCGCTGCGGGTGTGGATTTTCGGGAGCTCTCCATAGCGTGGAACAAGGCGCCTGAGGTGGTCCGATGAGCGAGTCCAGTGTCGAAGGCGGATGTTTGTGCGGATCGATAAGGTACCGGGTCCGTGGCACACCGCTTTCAAGCGGCGTCTGTCATTGCCGGTCATGCCGGAGAGCAGCGGGAGCGCCCATGTTGCCCTATGTCACCTTTCCGATCACCCATTTTAGCTTGCTCAAAGGACAGCCCGCAGAGTTTCACTCATCGGCTCCCGTGACACGCAGTTTCTGCGCTCGCTGTGGAACCTCGTTGAGCTACCGGCACGCGGACTATGCTGACCGAATCGACGTGATGAGTTGCAGCCTGGACGATCCGGACAAGTTTCCTCCGACTCTTCACATCTGGACGAGTCACAAACCCGGCTGGGTCCGAATCGTCGACGGTCTGCCTGCTTACGCGACTATCAAAGAAGCGGAAAGCTGATACCGTGATGCTCAAATAATCTGGCCGGCGCGGGCGTCGGTGTACTTGCCTCCATCGACGACCACCTTGCCGTTGACGATCACTTGCTCAATTCCCTGAGCGTGGCGGATGTAGCGATTGCCGCCGCCGGGGAAGTCGCTCACAAAAACTTCCTCGCCGCGCGCGATCGTCTTGGGATCGAACACCGTGAGGTCCGCCGCGGCGCCGAGCTTGATCCGTCCGCGATTCTTGATCCCCCACGCGTCGGCGGGTTCCGCCGTGAGACGATGCACCGCCCGCTCCATGCTCAGCTTGCCGAACTGGCGCACAAAGCGCGCCAGGAGGTCGCTGGTGTCGCCGGCGCCACAGAACTGCGAAACGTGTGCGCCGGCGTCGGATGCGCCGATGTGAATCGAGGGATGGTCGAGAATCTGCGCTACTACTTCAGGATCGCCATGGATGATGTTGTTGATTTGGAACTCGGTGCGCAGGTCATCCGCGACCGCAATGTCCAGCATCACCTCGGGAATCGGCTTGCCGAGCGCCTGGGCAATTTCCCGAAGCCGGCGTCCCTGGTATTCCCGGTTGGCGGGATGGTAGACCTCGCCCACCACCGAGCCGTTGAGCAACGGAAGTATCCGCTGCTCCGCGTCCTTGACCAGCTTGGCGCGCGCACCGCGATCGGCGAAGCCCGCTATACGCTCGGGCAACTCAAGCTGCATGAGCGCGTACCACGAGGGTAATCCATAGAGCAGGAACGACGTCTCTGAAAGCCGGATATTGATATTGAAGCTTCGCGGCATGGATTGCCCAAACACCTTGGCGCCACGCGCGCGCTGCTCATCGAGCTTCGCAAGGTTGCGCTTGTAGTTATCGGGGGCGGCCGGGCTGTATACGATCGGAGCTATAGTGCAAAACACGCCGCTGGCAAGACTCAGTTCGCCCAGCTCCTCGATGTTCTTGAGTTGCTGCTCCGGGTCGATGAAATAAGGGACCGTTTGCAGCGTGCCGCGCCCGCTCTTGGCCATCGCCTTACACAGCGCGGTTTTCTCCCGCATGTCAGCCAGCCGGCTCGGCACCGGGCGCAGGTTCTCGTCGATGTCCACGTACGATGTGGAAAGGCCGATCGCGCCCGCAGCCATCGCGCCTTCCATCAGTTCGCACATCGCTGCGATTTCCGCATCGGTCGCGACCCGTTCCTGGCTGTTTGCACCCATCACGTAGTAGCGCAGCGCGGAATGACCCACGAGCGCGCCGACGTTGATGCCCAAGCCGGGCCGGATAAAATCGAGGTACTCGCCGAAGCTTTCCCACTTGAACGGGACCCCTGCGTCGAAGGTCGGTTCCTTGATGTCCTCGATCTTGCCGAACATCCTGATGAGCTTGCGGCTCCCGCCCTCGCGCACCGGTGCGAGGCTGAGCGAGCAATTGCCTACCACCACCGTGGTCACGCCGTGCTCGAGACTGGGAGTTGCGAGGCGATCCCAGCAGAGTTGGGGATCGTAGTGGGTGTGTACGTCGATGAAGCCGGGGCTCAGAGTGTGCCTGCGCACGTCGATCTCGCGAGCGGCCGTGCCGCTAAATGCACCGACCGCGACGATCTTTCCATCGCTGACCGCGACGTCGCCTTCGAAGGCAGCTGTTCCGGTACCATCCACGATTTGTGCGTTACGAATTGCTAGGTCTGCCTGACTCATAGCCTCGCTCCTGTTACTGGACCGCATGCCGACCTTTCGGTTTTAGTTGAGCGGCTGCACCGCCCGCCGTAACTGTAATCGGTCCTAATTGCCGAATCGGCGTTTCAGCCAATCGATGATTTTGTCGTTTACCTCGGCGGGACGCTCCTGCTGCACCCAATGTCCCGCCTTCTCGATGTTGTGCATCTCCAGGTCCGAGCACAGGGCGGGCATTCCCGCTGCCATCTGGGGCCGTAGTGCGATATCCCAACCTGCGGTTATCATCAGGCATGGCAGGCTCAATTTGTTTACGCCGATCTCCGGGTGCTCGCGCGCGTTGCGCTCGATGTTGCGGTACCAATTTATTCCGCCGCGAAAGCCGGTCCGCTCGTAGGTCTGCACGTAAGTGTCGAGCTCCGCGGACGTGACGATCGACGGCGCATTTGCCGCAAGCTCCTCGATGCGCCGGAACGGATTCATGTCCAATTCACCGCTGGCCATCATCTGGCTGGTCGCTACCAGCGGATCGATCGGCGCGCGCATCAGCCGGTCGAAGATCAGACGCGCCTTCGGATCCATCACGGCTTCGGCGCGGCCCGGTTCTTGGAACCACAGGATATAAATCCTCTCGTCTTTGCCGCCGACCAGCGCGCGCATCTGCGCAAGCGGTGGAAAGGCGATGTAAGGGGTGCACACTCCAATCACTCCGGCGGTACGCTCGGGATACATGACCGGCATTGCCCAGGCGATGAAGCCGCCCCAGTCATGACCCACAAAGATCGCTCGGTGGATCCTCAACGCGTCAAGTAACCCCACGAGGTCCCCGGTCAGCTCGCTGATACCGTAGTCGGTAACCGCCGCCGGCGCGCTGGAGCCGCCGTAGCCCCGCTGGTCCGGCGCGATAGCGCGAAACCCCGCTGCGGCAACCGCGGGAAGTTGATGACGCCACGAATAAGCGAGTTCCGGAAAGCCATGGCAGAAAACCACGGCCGGTCCAGAACCGGCCTCGTACACCGCCAGGCTTATCGCAGGCCGATTGACGTGCTCGGGTAATGCGATCGTGCGCGGGGCTGGCCAGTTCAGGTTGGACATTTGCGCCTTCCCATCAATGTTTCAGCTGCTGCTTGGCGGCCTGTTCTGCAAAGTGCTTTTGCACGGTCTCGGTTGCCGCCGAAATCGCCTTTCCGATGAGCTCCTGGTTGTGGTCGGTGAACCACTGCAACGAGGCGGCGCGCGCGATGTTCGATTCATTGAAGCGTGGCAAAACGTGGCGCGCGAACAATTCGTAGGATCGCTTGGTTGCGTCGAAATTCGCCCAGTTGTGGGCGAGCAGCAGGATGCATCCGAAGCCGCCGGATTGCTTCTCCAGCCCCTCGATCATCGCACACGCATCGTCAGGAGTAC
This sequence comes from Candidatus Binataceae bacterium, assembly GCA_036495685.1. NCBI lineage: Bacteria > Candidatus Binatota > Binatia (SeqCode) > Binatales (SeqCode) > Binataceae (SeqCode) > Binataceae bacterium (SeqCode). The sequence goes on from DASXMJ010000115.1 coordinate 7,423, forward strand.
CGATAACCGCGCGTCCTGATTCAACCATCGCCTCCGCAGGGTCTTTGGCGCCGAGGTCATCACCGCTTGCCGTGGGATTAATGCTGGCGAAGTAGTGGACCCACTTATGGAGGCCGAACTTGATGTCGCGCATTGCCTGCTCGCGGCTTTCCGCCAGATGCATCGGCGCAACCAGGCGGAGCACCGAGCGATCCATCTCGCGCCCATTCTCCCGCGCGATCTCACAGGCCACCTGCCAGTTGGTGCCCAGCACGTCATAGCCGGCCTGCTGTGACGCGGCCACGCAGAGCATTCCCAATCCGTGGCGCCCCGCAAGCTTCCCGCCCGACGGGGTGAAGGTGCTCGCGACCGCAAAATCTGGGCGCGGACGTGTGTACGGCAGAACCTGGCAGCGCGCTTCTTTGAGTGTGTACCACTCGGTTTGCTCGGTCACGACTTCTCCGGCGATGAGGCGCAGGATCACGTCGAGCGACTCGCTCATGCGATCCCGCTGCTTGGGCACCGGAACACCCAGCATTTCTGCGTCGGATGGAAGCAGCCCGGGTCCGACGCCGAACATCGCGCGGCCGCGCGTCATGTGATCGAGCTGGATCGCGCGATTGGCGACCATCAGCGGATGATGATACGGCAGCGAGATGACGCCGGTGCCAAGCCGGATGCGCTGGGTGCGCTCGGCGGCCGCGGCAATCATCAGTTCCGGCGAGGCGATGATTTCGTAGCCCGCGGAATGATGCTCGCCGATCCACGCTTCGTCGAAACCTATGTGATCGAGATGTTCGATGAGTTCGATATCGCGCCTGAGCGCAAGGGTGGGATCCTCGTCCACTGGGTGAAAGGGCGCCAGGAAGATGCCGCAGCGCATGCGGTTTGGTCGTATGGCAATCATCTAAACTTCTCCTAGTTGGCAATGGGATCGGCCGGATAGGCCGGAATTGCGTCGGGATCGGCCGCCGGGAGCGGCGGTCGCTGCAACAGCTCATTTACCGCGGCCAGAAATGCCCCGTCCGTCATTAGCGACTCGGGTGGGCGATTGAGGTTAAGAACATCGAACAGCGGCTCGGCAATCGTCGGATGGTCTGCGCCTTCGCGAAAAATTCGTTCCCAGGCCGGACTACCGAATCCTTCGTCGGCCTCCGCCTTGCCCTCCTTGAGGGCGAGTGCCTGCCGGTCGCGCGCCACCGAGAGCGCCCACGGTTGCCTCACGAACTCGGCTTGCCGCTTAAAGAAGGTGGCGGGAAATGCGGCATTGGCCGAATCCATCTCGCCGAGAAGCTGGCGCAGGATCTGCGCGCAGACCGCGGCGCTGGTCATGCCCTGTCCATAGACCGGATTGAACGCGCATACGGCGTCGGCCACGCAGATGAAGCCCGCCGGTCCATCCCAGTGTTCGTAGTGATTCCAGATGTTCTGCATCCCGCGGCGGTGGAAAATCTGGTAGATAGGCTTCGAGATCGCCAGCGCATCCGCCACGATTGGAGATCGCAGCCTGGCGCAAAGCGCTGCGAACGACTCGTGGTCCGCCGGGAGCTGGCGCCCACCCCACGACGCCAGCGTGAGCAGGAAGCGGTCGTTCTCGATCGGCAGTAGCAGGGCGAAATAGTAATCCTCCGGCCGCTTGGGTTGGGAGGAGGGGTTGAGAAATATTCCCTTCCACCACCAGTGCGCCGGCCGTTGACTTGCAGGCGGCGCCTGGTACCAGCAGGTGCTGTATCCGGCGTCGGCATCAATCTCCTCCCGCTCAATGGCGGGAAACCCGAGCCGCTGGACCCATTGGTGAGCGCGCGAGCTGCGCCCGCTGCAATTAACTACCAGGTCGGCATCGATATGACTGGTCAGTTGCGCGCCGACTTCGCGCGCTGAAACTCCCGCAATCCGGTGGGGATCTCCCGCAGCGGGAAGCAAGTCGATTGCCTCAACTCGCTCCACAATTGTTACGCGCGGATCGAACCGGATTCGATCCCGAATCACGCTCTCGATCAGCAGTCGACTCGCACACAGCATCACGTGCCCCGTGCGCCGGCGCGTCGACCAACGATCGGGCTGCAAAGCGGCAAGGTCTACCCCGGCATCGAGGTTGAGCGCGCCGCGCTCGCGAAGAGCATCGTCCCATCCGGGGAACAATGCCTCCAACTCGCGCCGCCCGCGATCGAGCATCACGTGCGGATGGCGGCTCTGTGGGACACCCTTGCGATGGGCCGCGTCTTTGGGCAACGCATCGCGCTCGAGCAGCGTCACGCGCTCGAAGTGTTGGGACAGAACGCGTGCCGCGCACATCCCTCCAATACCGCCGCCTATCACGACGGCATGCTTTGCAGTCAATCTAGCAACACTCCTCACCTTGCCTGGACGAGCGCGGAAATCGCCGCGCGCGCCAGCGCGGTCCGTTCGTTGAGGGGCACCATCCGGGAAGTTCAGATCCGGTATAGAGCTGCCACAGTCTGCCCCGCCAGCTTTGTCGCGGCGGCCGCCGGCATTTCGGCTAGCAGCTCCTTCAGCTCCCTCATGTATTGGCCACCGTGGTCCGCGTGCGGAAAATCGCTCGCCCAGAAAAATCGATCTTCGCCGACGAACCTGATCAAGCCGGCAATCGCGCGCTCGTCGGGGTCGGCACTAAGCCAGCATTGGGTGCGGATGTAGTGACTGGGTGGATTCTTCAGCGGCGCGCGATTGATCGGCACTTCGTAAAGGGCATCCATCCGATCAACCCAGTAGCCAATCCATCCCGCGCCCGATTCCAGAACCACCGCCTTGAGTTTGGGAAATTTGTCGAACACCCCGAATGAAAACAGGGTGGTGAATGCGGTCTGCGCCGCGTGGCAAGCCATGATCTGCTGATACCAGATCGAAGTGCGCAGGTCGGTGAAGCGCCGTGACGCGAGGCTTTGCGGCTCAAAAGTCGGATGAATCGCGAAGGGAACATCGAGTTCCTGGAACTTTGCGAACAGCGGATCATGGTCGGGATGACCATGCGCGCGGCGCGCATGATTGAAGGGAGCCACGAATGCGCCGCGGCACCCGTCGTTCACGGCACGCTCCAGCTCGCTGACCGCGGCCGGAATGTCCGACAGCGACAGATGCGCGATTGGAATCAGCCGCCCGCCGGAATCGCGGCAGAAGTCGGCGATCCAGCGGTTGTAGGCGCGACAATATGCGTTGGTAATCTCGGGATCTTCAACCTCCGCCTCCCACAACAACCCGATCGTCGGGTACAGAATCGCCTTGTCGATGCCATCCGTGTCGAGGAGCTGCAACCTCTCCTTGGCATTCATCGATCCAAACGGTGCCGAGTTCACGTAGGTGCGCTCCGGCGATGGTGTGAGCTGCTGCGCGGGGCGGCCCATCGCACCGAGGGTGTGCAGGATGCCGTGGCGCAGCATCTGCGCGGGGCGGCCGTCATATTCGAGATACTCAAGTCCCTGGTCGTCGAGCTTCACCCGGATCGCGCGCGGTCGATATTTGTCCTCGAGATACTGGTCCCAGAGTTGCGCGGACTCCAGGATGTGCCCGTCCGCGTCGATTATCAGTTGGTCTTCCGGCATAGCTCGAAACCTAGAGGTTGTAGCAGCGCATCACGTTCTCGCCCATCACGCCGCGGCGCGCTTCCGGTGACATCGGCCCGACCATTCGTTCCAGTGCGTCGAGATACTTGCCCCCATGGTCGGGATGAGGAAAGTCACTGGCCCAGAAAAAACGGTCCCGTCCGACGTAGTCGACCACGTACGCGGTCGCCTGCTCGTCGGGATCGCCCGAAATCCACACCTGCGAGCGCACATACTCGCTGGGCTTCCTCTTGAGCGGAATCGTTCGGCCCATCCAGGTTGCGTAGCCTTCATCCATGCGATCCATCCAGAACCCGAGCCACGAAGAACCCGATTCCAGGATCACGAGGCGCAGCTTGGGAAATTTGTCGAACACGCCGAATTGAAAGAAGGTCGAAAGCGGCTGCTGCAGAATCTGCGATGCCATCACGCCGATCAGGGGCATTCGTTCCATGCCGTGGAATCGCGCTCGATTCAATCCGCGCGGCTCGAAAGTCGGATGAAGCGCGAGCGGAACGTCGAGCTCCTCGGCGGCGGCGAACACTGGGTCGTGATCCGGATGGCCGTGCGGCTTGTGCGTAATGGTGAACGGTGCGACGAACGCGCCGCGGCAGCCATCCTTGACCGCGCGCCTGAATTCCTCGGCCGCCGCCTTGGGGTTGCCCAGTGAAAGGTGTGCAATCGGTATCAGACGGTCGCGGTAGGGCCTGCAGAAATCCGCGATCCATCGGTTGTAGGCGCGGCAATAAGCCTGGGAGAGCTCGACGTCTTCAACTTCGGCTTCCCATAAAATGCCAAGGGTCGGATAGAGCACCGCCTTGGCGAGGTTCTCCTTGTCGAGCAGCGCGACCCGTTCTCTTGCGTCCATCGAGCCGAACGGGGCGCATCCGACGTAGGTGCGCTCGGCGGCCGGCCGCAGCTCGTCCTGCGCGCGGCCCATCCCGCCAAGCGCCGCAAGGAATCCAGGCTGAGCCATCTGCGAGAGCTTGCCGTCGTATTGGAGACATTCCAGTCCTTTGTCGTTCTTGACGAGCTTGATGGCGCGCGGCTGGTACTCGGCCTCCAGATACTTTTCCCAGAGATCGGGCGGTTCGAGGATATGACCGTCCGCATCAACGACAAGTTCTTTTGATGGCATCGGTTTGGCCCTCCTGCGCGGACTTAAACTCTCTGCTTCAAACGCTCATCGGGCCGCCGCGGCGCTTTCCGCTTCCACCACCGTTACGTGCGGATTCAACTTCGGCATGACGTGCTTGCCGATGAGATCGATCGTCTGCAGCACCTTGTCATGCGGTATCGCACCGACCTGCACCAGCATGAGAAGTAAGTCGACGCCGGCAGATTCATACATTTTCGCGACCTTGAGGCAGTCCTCGGGATCTCCGACCATGACCGCACCCGCATCGATGCGCTTGTTGAGATCTTCGGTGGACAGCCGATAGTCGCCGAGCGCGACCGCGGCTTCCGCCATCTTCTTGTAATACTCGTAGCCTCTGACCTCGCGCTTGGCGAACGGCGTGAACAGCTCGGCACCTTTGCGGGTCGTGAAATCGATCGCGTCCTTGCCGTAGCGCATCGCCTCTTCGCGGGTGGGAGCGCACACGCAAACGGTGGCAGCCGCTGTACGCGCGTTGATGAAAGAGCCCACCGGCTCGCAGTTCTTGAGCGCGTTGCGGTAGGTGGTGACCAACTTGTCGAGTACTCCGGGCTCGGAAATGCCAAATCCCAGCGCCCCGATTCCCTTATGCCCGGCCACTTCCCAGGTGGTGGGTTGAGTCGCCGCAACCCACATCGGCGGATGCGGCTTCTGTATCGGTTTGGGGATGATTTCCCGCTCCGGCATTTTGAAAAACTTGCCGTCCCAGGAGAAGGTCGGCTGCGTCCACATTTTGGGAATCGCCGCGATGGCTTCCTCCCACATTGGGCGCGAATCCTCCGGGTGCACCTGGAAGCCATCGAGCTCGGCCTCGGTGATGGACCGCCCGCTGCCGAACTCGACCCGGCCATTGGACATGATATCGAGGACCGCGATTCGCTCCGCCACGCGGGCCGGATGATTGAAGGGGATCGGCAGCAGGCAGACGCCGTGGCCAAGCCGAATGCGCGACGTCACCTGGCTGAGCGCGCCGTACCAAACTTCGGGCGCCGACGAGTACGACCATTCGCTCAGAAAGTGATGCTCGACCGTCCACACCGAGTGGTAGCCGAGGCGGTCGGCCAGTTTCACCTGCTCGGTCGCCTGATGGTAGATGTCGTACATGAAGCCCTCGTAGTGGGGCCGGCTTCTCTGGATCTCGTACTGTAGGGCGAATTCCATATTCTCTCCTTCGGCTTGCGCCGCCCGCCTGTCGAAGGCCAAGCGTGTGCTAATTCCGGGAAGTACTATGGTAAATGAGCGTTTACCGTATCTCTCAGAAGCGTAGTAAATGACCGTTTACTTGTCAACGGATTGTGCGTCATTATGGCGCAAGCATGGCCATTCGAGGAGCTTCCCTGGATACCGCAACGGGGCGCACGCGATCAAAGTTGCCAAGGCCGGCCAAGGCCGGTTCGGCGGCAAATGAGCGACATCACGCCGCCCTTGAGGCCACCACCCGCGAGCGCATCCTCGCCTCCGCTACCCGGCTCTTCGCGGAGAAAGGCTTCGGCGGCGCATCGATGCCTGCGATCGCCAAGGCTAGCGGGATTACCGCGGGCGCGATCTACAAGCACTTCGAGGGGAAGGGCGAACTGCTGCACGAGGTGGTGACGCGCTCGTTTCTGTCAAGCCCGCTGTTCGCGCACAACTCCGAGCGGGGCAACGACGCGACCGCGCTGGCACGTCTGGCCGCGGCGTACACCGAACCCGCGTTGAAGCTCGTGCGACAACTGTCAATTGAAGTGCATTCGGCTGCCGCCCGAGATGCCAAGGTCAGGCAATTGCTGACCAAGTCGGATCAGCTTGCCATCGGGCAAATCAGCGCCGGCATTGCAAGCGCGCAGAAGGCCGGTGAACTAGATCCCACCTTGGACCCCGATCATGTCGCCCGCGTGTTCTGCATCTTGATCATGGGGCTCATCCACATGGACACTCTGCTCCCGGATCTGGTCGGAGATGGTTCCTGGCGCGAGTTCATCCGCGAACGGGCCGCTTTGCTGATCGGCGTTTGCTGAGTCGACTGCCTTCGAAGAGCAGTTGGTGTTCCTGAACCGGCGACGGGTTTGAGTTGCGCCTCCGTGCGGTAATCTATCCCGGCTCTTCCACCGCCTTGCGCAGCTTCTCTTGGTAGTAGTTCGCCAACCCTTCGAGCACCGGAGCCACCTCGCCGGTGATCGACGAACCATGCATGATCGCAATGGTGCGCGGTTTGAGTGCGGCCAGGCTGCGGACCGTCGCGGGCGTTTCGGTGGTGATTGCGATGGCGCGGAACCTCTCTTCCGCAATCAGTGCCCCCGCCAGGATGTCATCGGTCGCAAGCGCGGGGCCGTCACCGAATTGAAAAAGCAAATCGCTGCTGAACAGGGTCCGGGTGGTTTCCTCGAAGATGAGGCCGGCATCCCAGCAGTGCGGAACGTGCGGCGTGTCGATGCGGGTGGCGCGCTTGCCCCCCAAATCGATCGCCTCCCCGTTCTTGAGCGCCCGCGGAGCACGAACGGCCGTATCGTTCAGCCAGATGTTACATCCGATCCGTCCATGAGCCGCGGTCGCGTTGGGCGCCGCGGCGAGCCATTCATTCAGCGAGCCGCATTCGTCCGACTCCACGTGGCTGAAGGTTATCCAGCGCAAGCGCTTCAGATCGATGATTCGTGCGGCGGTGGCGCAGACGCTGGGAAATAGAAAGCGCTGCCCGCAGTGGAACAGCAGCGGTTCGTCGGCATCGATGAGGAACTGGTTAAAGGAGATTCCGGCCGGCGGAGCGGTTTCGGGCACGAAGGTCGAGAGCCGATAAATACGATCCGCGATTTCATCGATGCGGGTTTCCATGTTGAACCTCCTGCCGGCGGACGGCTTTCTACATACTGTCTGTATGTTTTAAGGAGCGCAGGGCGTGACGGTCAAGACAGAATGGACACGTCTAACACAATTCCCATGCAGAACTGCTTTTGCGACGAGGCCTTGGGCGCTGCACCGCGGTGCTGAAAGCACAAACGAATACGGGGTCTGACCCCGACGCCTCGACCACCCCGGGATTTGGTGATGGGGTCGGAATCTCCGCTCGGCGCCCAGGCGGGGGCTGGCACCCTGTGCCGACCGACCCTCCCGCCCGCTTGCTGACCCTGCCCCGATTCTGAAATAAGCAAGAGTAAGAGACTTAAACGCAGCTTACCTGCCGGACCTCAGGTCCGGCCCGGGACCGGCCCGGAAGGGAGTGAGCGATGTACGATCTAATCATTCGCAATGGCACGATCGTTGATGGCAGCGGCATGCCGCGGTTTCGCGGCGACGTGGGAATCGCCGAGGGCAAGATAGCGGCGATCGGAAAAGTTCGCGAAAGCGCGCGTGAGACTATCGACGCTGATGGGCACATTGTCGCGCCCGGACTTATCGACGCTCATACGCACATGGATGCCCAAGTCTTCTGGGATGCGCTCGGCACCTGCTCGTGCTGGCACGGCGTTACCAGCGTGGTGATGGGCAACTGCGGCTTCTCGCTCGCGCCTTGCGGCGAAAAAGATAAGCTGTTGGTGATGCGCAATCTGGAGCGCGCCGAAGATATCTCGCCCGAAGCGATGGAGGCGGGAATCAAATGGTCGTGGACCACGTTTGCGGAATATCTCGATGCCGTCGAACGGCAGCCCAAAGGGATTAACTACGCCGCATACATGGGTCATTCGGCTCTCCGCACCTACGTGATGGGACAGCGCGCGTTCGATGAGCCGGCAACCACCGAAGATTTGCAGATGATGCGCGAGGAGCTGGGCAATGCGATCCGCGCGGGCGCGATCGGATTCACCACGTCGCGCACCACCAATCATCAGACCCCCGACGGTCGCCCGGTCGCCAGCCGAATCGCAAACTGGGACGAAGTTCGCAGCCTGGTCGGAGTGATGGGTGACCTGGGTGCGGGCATTTTCGAAATTGCCGGTGAGGATACCGGCGCCCAGGGCGCGCGGCTCGACGACTATCTGGCTCGGCTCAAAGCGCTCGCGATCGATACCTCCGTGCCGGTTACCTACGGCATGTTCAGTTCGCGCCGGGCTCCCGACTACTGGCGCCATTACTTCAAGCTCGCCGATGAGACCGCAGCCGCGGGCGGCAGAATGTTTATTCAGGTTCATAGCCGGTCGCTGAATATACTGCTGTCGTTCGAAACCATGATGCCGTTCGACCGGATTCCCGCATGGAAGGAGATTCGCAAGCTCCCGCTAGGCGAGCAGGAAGCTGCGCTGCGCAACCCCGAAACCAGACGCAAGCTAGTGGAGGCCGCACGCGAGCGCGGGGAGGCCGACCGGAGAGTCGGAGCGGAAGCCCGGTCCGCGAACTTCAAATGGATCTTTCCGCTGCTGCGCCCGACGCCGCCTCATCGATCGGTCGCGGAAATCGCGGATGCCGAGCACAAGGATCCAGTCGATGTAATCATCGATCTCGCGCTGGCGAAGAACCTCAAGCAGTTTTTCATGCAGACCCTGGTAAACGAGGATCAGGATCGCGTGCTGGAAATGATGAAGAATCCGCGCTCGGTGGTGACCTTCTCGGATTCGGGTGCACACGTGTCGCAGATCATGGATTCGTCTCTGCAGACACACGTGCTCAGCCACTGGGTGCGCGAAAAGCAGGCGCTCACCCTGGAGCAGGCCATCCGAATGATGAGCTTCGTTCCGGCCTATCACTGGGGCCTCAACGGTCGCGGTCTGCTCCGTGAGGGCAACTTCGCGGACGTGATGGTTTTCGATCCCGATAAGATCACGCCGAAGCTGCCGGAACTCGCCCACGACCTGCCTGCAGGTGCCAAGCGGCTCAAGCAAAAGTCCGAGGGACTGCTGGCCACGGTGGTGAATGGACAGGTGCTGCTACGCAACAACGAGCACACCGGCGCGCTGCCCGGCAAACTCCTGCGCGGCCCGCTGGCTGCCGACTGACACACGTCTTCAACTCATTGAGATGGGATGAAGGGTTTCCTGCTTCAGGCAGGAAACCCTTCTCATTTTCATCTCACTGGGCAGCTCGTCTTAGGGGAATCCCACCAACGGGAGCACACCCAGAGCGCAGGAACCGTTTGATTACCGGTTCTGAAGGTCCAAAATCTTTGCCACCGCGCGGGTCTCCCACCCCCTTCTGCACATGGTTTCGTCCAGCACTCAAATGTGCTCAAAATCCTGACTCGAACCCATTCGACAGACGGTCCTCAATCGTATCGCGGGAGCGTGCGTGGCAATGAGCGAGCAAAATTCAACCGACCCGGTTCTCGTCAGGCGCGAACCACCAATCGGATGGGTCGTGCTCAATCGTCCTGAGGTGCGCAACGCGCTTAATCTCCGGACCTGGCAACGAATCCCCGAGGCAATCACCCAGCTCGACCGCGACGAAGAGATCCGCGCGATCGTCATGACCGGCTCGACGCCCGAAGCTTTCATCGCCGGGGCTGATATTTCCGAATTTCCAGCGCTACGCTCCGATGCGTCACAGGCGCGCACCTACCGCGAAGCACCCAATCGCGCGATCAACTCGATGCTGGAAAGTGCCACCCCGATCGTCGCGATGATCTCGGGCGTGTGCATCGGAGGCGGGGTCCAGGTCGCGCTCGCCTGCGATATTCGCATCGCCGCGCGCGGAACCAGGATGGGAATTCCGGCGGCACGGTTGGGATTGGCCTACCCCCTCGAAGGCGTCATTGCACTCACCCAAACCGTGGGTCATGCCAACGCGCGCGATATTCTTTTCTCTGCGCGGCTGTTCGATGCCGATGAAGCGTTCGCCATGGGGCTCGTCAATCGGGTGGTGGAACCGCGGGAGCTCGAGTCGTGTGTGCGCGACTACGTGACCCGGATGGCGTCCAACGCGCCGCTCACCATCGAGGCTGCGAAAGCCACGATTCGTGAATGCATCAAGGATTCCGGCAAGCGCGATATCGAGGGCGTCGCCGAGCTGGTGGCGACGTGCTTCAACAGCGAAGATTACCGGGAAGGCGTGCGTGCGTTCCTCGAAAAGCGTCGTCCCAATTTCCGCGGCCGGTAGAAGTTAACAGCTCCCGGATCTGCCAGGAGGCCTGGGCCAATACAAACAGTCACGACTGTTTGCATCAGTCTGGAATGATGGTATAGGGGGAGCGACAAGGGTTCAGAAATGTCTAACCTTCAAGAAGAACGGAGCGCCGAGACGCGCCGACGATTGATGGATGCGACCGTCGCATGTCTCCATGAGCGAGGCTACGCGGGAACCACTACCGTCGAGATAGCGGCGCGGGCGGGGGTTTCGCGCGGCGCCCAGCTCCATCACTTTCCGACCAAGAATGAGTTGGTCGTAAAAGCTCTTGAGTACGTTTTCGATCTGCGCGCCGAAGAGGTGCGCATCTTATCGAGCGAGCTACCCGCCGGTAATCCGGTCAATCGGCTAGAGGGCCTGATCGATCTTTTATGGCCGGTGTTCAAAGGGCCGACCTTCTACGCCTGGCTGGAGCTGGTGGTTGCCAGTCGCACCGATCCGACGCTGCGAGAACTCGTGCTCACTGCCGGCCAGCGACTCACCGAGAAAATATGCCTTGGTTTCGGGCAGATCCTCGATTGGCCGGCGGGGCACGAGGAGGAATTGGACGCGCTTATCGATCTGGTGTTCGGCCAGCTTGAAGCGCTAGGGCTCGAGCGCGAACTGTACTCTGCCGCTGGCGACGATCCGCCGGCGTCTGTGAGGGCGATCTCGTGGCTTAAGAAATTGGCCACCTCGATTCTAGTTTCCGTCCGCTCATCGGATGATCCTAACTAAAAGGAGAAACAGACATGGCTGCTGCGACGCCATCGACTACCGACTCCGCCGGAATTTACTTCAACCCATGGGATGAGAGCTTCCGCGCAAACCCCTATCCGCACTATCAGCCGCTATTCGCCGGGCCTCCGCGGATCATCAACCTGGTAGTGGACATGGCGCTGGTCGCGCGCTACGCCGACGTCCGCGCGGTTCTGCTCGATCACGCAAATTTCTCCAGCGCGCAGCTCGCCACCAGCGGCTTCGAAGAGCAAAACAACCTCTTCGGCCATGACCCATCGATGCTCGTGGCGGATCCACCGGTGCACACTCGGCTGCGCAGGCTCGTGTCACGGGACTTCACGCCGCGGCGGATTCGTGAGCTGGAGCCCCGCATCCGCGAAATCGCCGCCCAACTCGTCGACACGGCCCAGCGCAAGGAAAGCCTCGATGTGATGGCCGACGTCGCGAACACACTGCCGGTGATGGTCATCGCCGAGATGCTCGGCGTACCCCCGGAGATGTACCAGACCTTCAAGCACTGGTCCGACAAGATCGTCGAGGCAGATAATGTGCTTCCCGGCATGCCCATGCCGGACGACATCAAGCTGGCGATGAGCGAGCTCAGGGACTTTTTCTCGACACAAATAGAGCAACGTCGCGGCAGGCCTGGACCGGACCTCGTGAGCGCGCTGTTCGCCGCTCATGAACAGAGCGAAGCCTTGAGCGCCGGGGAGCTACTGGCGTTCGTGATTCTGCTGCTCTTAGCCGGCAATGAGACCACCACCAACCTAATTGGCAACGGGACGCTAGCTTTGGGTCGTCATCCGGCTCAAATGTCACTGCTGCGTCAGAAACCTGAACTGATGCCGCGCGCGATCGACGAGATGCTCCGTTACGATGGTCCGGTGCAGTCCACGTTTCGGACCGCGATTTGCGACACCAACGTCGGCGGCACCGACATCAAGGCGGGCACCGGGGTCTTCGTGATGGTCGCGGCCGCCAACCGCGATCCCGCGCACTTCCCGGACCCCGACAAGTTCGACATCACCCGCGATCCGAATGACCACCTGGCGTTCGGCGAAGGCATACATTTCTGCCTGGGCTCGGGCTTGGCCAGGGTCGAGGGTTCGATCGCAATCGCAACCATGCTGGAACGTTTTCCCGGATTGCGTCTGGCGAATCCCGAGGCGCCGCTTAAGTACAAAGGCTCTTACTTCCTGCGGGGCCTGGCGCAGCTGGAAATGGCGATCGATTGATCCGCCTACGTAGCCAACCGACTGCACGCAGCCTCGTCACTGCGTCGGGCGCCGCGGATTTGCCAGACAGGGCGCCTTTTTTAAAGTGGCATCGAGCTTGCCATTGGTCTGGGCGGCTCGTCGGAATTAGCCAAGGAGACTGAAATCACCAGATGGAAGCTCAATCGACTGGAATCTACTTCAATCCGTGGGACAAGTCGTTCCGCGACAATCCTTACCCCTATTACCAGGCGCTGCTCGACGGCTCTCCGCGCACCATCGACCTGTTCGGCCAACCCGCCGTGATTGTCACGCGCTACGCGGATGTCACCACTATCTTGCGCGACCACGCGCGGTTTTCGAGCGTGCAGCAGCTCAGCCCTGAAGTCCGGCAACGTGGACTGTTCCGCGGTGCCGCGACCATGCTCTTTTCCGACCCGCCGGTGCAGACTCGGCTCCGCCGCCTCGTCTCCCGCGACTTCACTCCCCGGCGAATTCGTGAGATGGAGCCCCGGATTCGCGAAATCGCCACCCGCCTGCTCAATGAAGTCGAGGGCCGGGGAAGCTTCGAGATAATGGCCGATCTGGCCAACGCACTCCCGGTAATGGTGATTGCGGAGATGCTGGGCGTTCCACCTGAGCAATATCAGACCTTCAAAGAATGGTCTGACATCATCATCGCCGGCGGAAACACGCTTCCCGGTCAGCCGATTCCGGACGACGTGGTTGAGATCACCAACCAGCTACGCTCGTACTTCGCCCGCGAAATCGATAAGCGCCGCACCCAGCCCGGTCCGGACCTGATCAGCGCGCTGGTTGCCGCTCACGTCGATAACGAGGCGATGAGCGCCGAAGAGCTTATTGCCTTCGTCATGCTGCTTCTGCTGGCCGGCAACGAAACCACTACCAACCTGATCGGCAACGGGATGCTCGCGCTCGGGCGGCATCCGGACCAGATGGAGTTGCTGCGGCGCAGTCCGGAACTCGGTCCCCGCGCGATCGAAGAGATGCTGCGTTATGACGGACCGGTACAGGCGACCTCACGCCGCGCCACCGCCGACGTAGAAATCGGGGGCACCGCGATACCGGCGGGCGCCGAATGCTTCGTCCTGGTGGCGGCGGCGAATCACGACCCGGCACAGTTTCCCGACCCGGATAGCTTCAACATAACCCGCGAAGTGCATGACCACGTGGCGTTCGGGCAAGGCGTGCACTTTTGCATCGGCGCACCACTGGCGCGGCTGGAGGGAGCGATCGCTATCGGTGAAACCCTGCGGCGCTTTCCCAAGCTCCATCTCGCCGATCCCACGGCACCCCTGACCTACAAGGGTTCGTATTTCCTGCGCGGGTTGGATTCCCTCAGGATGGAAATTCGCTGAGCGCGCCTCCGCGCCCGCAAGTTCCATGAGTGATGCTCAGACCGCGATTGCGCTGGAGCCGTCCCGCGACGAGGAGCGCTGGAGTATTCACTTTGGCCTGTTCGGACGGACCCCGGATTTCACGCGCCGCCAATGGCGGGTATTTGCGATCGCCATTACCGCGGGATTCTTCGATCAGTACGATCGCGCACTGCTGAGCCTGGCGCTCAAGCAGATTCAGAAAGGACTCAAGATCGCGGAAGGGCGGCTTAGCTTGATGGCTTCTTTCATCAGGCTCGGCTACCTGCTTTCCTTGCTGATAACCCCGCTCGCGGACGTCTTCGGGCGCCGCCAGCTCCTGCTCTACACGATCTTTGGCTACACCGTGTTCACCGGGCTGAGCGCTCTCGCGCCCGACGAGCGTACCTTCGTCATTTTCCAGGTCCTCTCGCGCGCATTCGCGGGCGCGGAAGCAACCGTGGCGCTGGTAATTCTGGTCGAGGAGGTCGACGCGGGGGTGCGAGGATGGACTGTCGGCCTGCTCGGCGCGCTGGCCTCGGTCGGCTACGGAATCGCGGCGCTGGTGTTTGGATTCGTCAACGTGATCCCGTACGGGTGGCGTGGTTTGTACGCGCTCGCGCTGATTCCGCTGGTCCTGATCATCCCGCTGCGCCGAGCTTTGCCGGAGAGCCACCGCTTCGAGGAAGCCACTCACAGCGCGCAGCGCCTATCGAGTCTCACACGACCGTTCGTTGCACTGTTGCGCACCTACCCCAGGCGATTGCTGATGCTGCTGAGCGTGACCTTTCTCGGCAATATGGGCGGCAACGCTTCAGGGTTCTTTTTCCCCTTGTACTTGCAAAACGTGCATGGTTATTCCCCCGGGGACGTGACCAAGCTCTTCTTTATCGGTGGCGCTGTCGGAATCATGGGCAACATCATCGTGGGGCGGCTCAGCGATCGCTTCGGGCGCCGGCACATGGGCTCGCTGTGCTATTTGCTCGCGCCGTTGATGACCATCTGGGTTTACAACGCGGCGGGGCGCAGCGTAATTCCCGCATGGATCCTGGGGTTGTTTTTTGACACCGCGGCGAGCACGATTTTCTCAGCCTATGCCGCCGAGTTGTTCCCGACCTCGCATCGATCGACCGCCGGCAGCGCGCTTGCGGTTGCGGGAACCACCGGCGGTGCGATCGGATTTCTGCTCGAAGGGTTGCTCTACCGTTACACTCACTCCCATTGGACCGCCGTCACCTACCTGACCGCGATCTGGATGATCGCTCCGCTAATCATGTACCTTGGCTTTCCGGAGACGGCGGGTAAGGAACTCGAGGCGATTTCGCCGGAATATCAGGAAACCGGCGCGACGGTCTGACCACCCCAGAGTTTGCTCTGGCCTGCCGGCGGGGATCGCGGGCGCGATGCTCCCGGGGTCGGACCTCAGCTTGCCTGCTCTCTCTCCGCCTTTAACCGTACGTGAACATACGGTATCTATTCTGCGGCGCTCGCGTTGCACCGGCGGGTTCGCGCGCCGTATGATCTTCTGTTGCCCGGAAATTGAGCATGGGACTTAAGGAAAACCTCGATCGCATCCAGGAATTGTCGCGCCAGGCCGAGCTCGGGGGCGGTGAGGAGCGCCTCAAGCGCCAACGCTCCAATGGTCGGATGACGGCCCGTGAGCGTATCGAATTTCTTCTCGATCGTGCCTCGTTCGTCGAGCTCGACAAGTTCAAGACCCATCGGATCGCCGATTTTGACGTCCAGAAGATCCCGGGCGATGGCGTGGTGACCGGGTATGGCACTATCGACGGCCGCCGCGTGTGTATCTTCTCCCAGGACTTCACGGTCTTTGGCGGGAGTCTGTCGGGAGCTTTCGCGGAAAAAATCTGCAAGGTGATGGACCTTGCTACCAAGACCGGATGTCCGGTTATCGGACTCAACGATGGCGCCGGCGCGCGTATCCAGGAAGGAGTCGTCTCCCTAGCCGGCTACGCCGACATCTTCCTGCGTAACGTACTGGCGTCGGGAGTGGTTCCGCAAATCTCGGTCATCATGGGACCGGCAGCCGGCGGCGCCGTCTATTCCCCCGCGATGACGGATTTCATACTCATGGTCCGCGATACCTCGTACATGTTCATCACGGGTCCCGAGGTAATTAAGGCGGCGACCCACGAAGACGTCACGATGCAGGAGCTGGGTGGGGCGGACACCCACGCGCAGAAGTCCGGTGTTTGCCACCTGGAAGCGGATGACGACCAGGGTGCGCTGCTGCTGGTGCGCGAGATGTTGTCTTATATGCCGTCTAACAACGTCGAAGATCCGCCCTTCGTTGCCACAACCGACGATCCGGAGCGGCGCGATGCCGAGCTCGATTCGGTCGTGCCCGAGAACCCGAACAAGCCCTACGACATGAGCGAAATCATCCGCCGGGTCGTGGACGAGGGGCATTTTCTCGAGATTCAAAAAGATTTCGCGCGCAACGTCTTGGTCGGTTTCGCGCGGCTGGGAGGCTACTCGATCGGCCTCGTCGCCAACCAGCCGGCGTTTCTGGCGGGCTGTCTGGATATCGACGCATCGGTGAAGGCCGCGCGCTTTGTCCGCTTCTGCGATGCATTCAACATTCCGCTGGTAACCTTCGTCGACGTTCCCGGCTTCCTGCCCGGCACCGCGCAGGAGTTCAGCGGCATCATCCGGCACGGCGCCAAGCTGCTCTACGCGTTCTGTGAAGCGACGGTTCCCAAAGTCACGGTGATCACGCGCAAAGCGTACGGTGGTGCTTACGACGTGATGTCATCGAAGCACATCCGAGGAGACCTTAACTTTGCATATCCGACCGCCGAAATCGCGGTCATGGGGCCTGATCAGGCGATCAACATCCTCAATCGAAATGAAATTAAGGCGGCGGAACGTACCCGCCTGATTGAAGACTACCGTCAGAAGTTTGCCAACCCCTTCAAGGCGGCCGAACTGGGCTACGTCGATGAAGTACTGATGCCGCGTGACACGCGTGCGCGGGTTATCTCGGCGCTCAAAGCGCTGGAAAACAAGCGCGACAAGAATCCACCGCGTAAACACGGCAATATTCCGCTGTAAGGCCGAATGTCGTCACCAGGCTTCACCCCGGAGTCCGCAAAGATCTGAGGTCGAGTGCTCCCGAGATCAAATGTTTAAACGAGTGCTGATTGCCAACCGCGGTGAAATCGCGGTCCGCATAATCCGGGCGTGCCGCGATCTCGGCCTGGAATCGGTCGCAGTTTACTCGGAAGCGGACCGCGCGGCATTGCACGTGCGCGAAGCTGATCAGGCGGTGCTGGTGGGCCCTGCGCCAGCGGCCGAGAGCTACCTGAAAATCGATCGCATTCTAGATGCCGCCCAGCGCACCGGTGCCGACGCGATTCATCCCGGCTACGGGTTCTTTTCCGAGAACGCACGCTTTGCGCGCGCGGTCGAGAAAGCCGGAATCGTCTGGATCGGCCCGCCCCCGGAAGCGATCGAAAAAATGGGGGACAAAGTTGAGGCGCGCAAGCTGATGGCGGCGGCGGGCGTCCCGGTGGTGCCGGGTTCTCCAGAGACGCTGGAGACGGAGGCGGAAGTCCGCGCGATCGCCAAGAAGATCGGCTTCCCGATCATGATCAAGGCTGCGGCCGGTGGCGGGGGCAAAGGGATGCGGCTGGTGGAAGGCGACCGCGACCTGGCCTCGGTGGTACGCACCGTCTCGAGTGAGGCAAAGTCCTCGTTCGGTGACGGGCGATTTTACGTGGAGAAATTTGTCGGCAATCCGCGGCACATCGAGATGCAGGTGCTCGCGGATCAGAAGGGCAACACAGTTCACGTCTTCGAGCGTGAGTGTTCCATACAGCGCCGTAATCAGAAGGTGGTTGAGGAGTCTCCCTCGCCATTCGTCACGCCGGCGATGCGCACGCGGATGGGTGAGGTCGCGGTGCAGGCGGCCAAAGCCGTTAACTATCGCAGTGCGGGGACCATCGAATTTCTTGCCGACGCGGACCGCAACTTCTACTTCCTGGAAATGAATACCCGCATCCAGGTTGAACATCCGGTCACCGAGATGGTCACCGGCATCGACCTGGTGCGAACGCAAATGGAAATCGCGGCGGGCAAACCGCTGCCCTTTAAACAAAGCGAGATTACCCAGCGTGGATGGGCGATTGAGTGCCGGATCTATGCGGAAGACCCGGCGGCCGGATTCGTGCCCGCACCCGGAAAGATCGAGACGCTGCGGTTCCCCGACGGCCCCGGCATCCGCAATGACGCGGGCGTCTATGCGGGTGCCGAGGTTCCGATTTTCTACGATCCGATGATTTCCAAGCTCGCGGCATGGGGTGCCGATCGCGCGCAGGCCATCGACCGCATGCGCCGGGCCCTCGGCGAATTCGTGATCACGGGCGAATTGACGACCAATCTCGCTTTCCATCGCTGGATCGTGAACCATCCGCAATTCCTGGCTGGCAATTTCGACACGAGTTTCATCAGCCGCGAGTATCATCCGGACGCGGATGCCGTCCCGGACGCCGATTCTGCACGTACCGCGGCGATGCTGCTGGCAGCGGTCGCGCTGCAGCGCAACACCAATCACGCGCAAGGACCGGCCGCTGCCGGCCACGGGCGCGATCGCGGTTCGGCGTGGCGTACCTTCGGACGGCTTGAAATGTTGAGGAGATAAGAGCGGCGGTGCGTTACATCGCGACCATCGAGGGCGCGGAGCACGAGGTTGAGGTCGAGGAGCTCTCGGCGGAAACCTACGCTATCAGCTTCGGGACCCATCGCTTCGAAGCCGACCTGCGTCGCGTCGGACCGGCCTCGGTGTCAATCATCCTGAACAACCGCTCGTTCGATTTCGACCTGGTGCGCGAAGGGGAAGAGATCGTTGTCGCATCCCGCTTAGGTGCGACACGAGTGACCTTGATCGATGCCGCCCGTCATGCCCTGCGGGCGCGCAAAGGACCACGAGAGGTCAGCGGACGCGCCGAGATCAAGGCCGCCATGCCGGGTCGGGTGGTCAACGTGTTGGTCGCGATCGGGGATGAGGTGACTGCCAATCAGGGCGTGATCATCGTCGAAGCGATGAAGATGGAGAATGAGCTTAAGAGCCCCAAGGCTGGTAAGGTTGTTGAGGTGAAGATAGCGGCGGGCCAGACGGTGGAGAAGGGAGAACTGCTGCTGGTAATCGAGTAACCATCATGACAGACGACGACCGCACCACGATCGCGACCGCACGCAAAAGCTGGGAAGAACGCAAGCTTACCCCGGCACTCAAGCGCGGCGCAGAACGCAAGAAGCAGTTTTCCACCACCTCGGGAATCGAAATTAATCGGGTCTACGATCCCACCGACTCCAACGGATTTGACTTCACCCGCGATCTCGGTTTTCCCGGCGACTATCCCTTCACCCGCGGTGTTCAACCAACCATGTATCGCGGGCGGCTCTGGACCATGCGCCAGTACGCCGGCTTCGGCACCGCAGAAGAATCGAATCGCCGCTATCGCTACCTGTTCAAGCAGGGGCAAACCGGGCTTTCGGTGGCTTTCGACCTGCCGACCCAGATGGGGCGCGATGCCGATCATCCGCTGGCGAGTGGCGAAGTCGGCCGGGTTGGGGTTTCGATCTGCTCGCTCGCAGACATGGAAACGCTGCTCGAGGAACTGCCGTTGGACAAGATCTCAACCTCGATGACGATCAACGCGACCGCAGCGATCTTACTCGCGCTCTATCTGGTCGTGGCGGAGCGGCGAGGTGTGGGGTGGGACAAGATCAACGGGACGATTCAAAACGATCTGCTGAAGGAATACATCGCGCGCGGGACTTACATCTATCCGCCGCGCGGCTCGATGCGAATCATCACCGACATCTTCAGCTTCGCCTCGAAGGAAGTCCCCAACTGGAACACGATTTCCATTTCCGGCTACCACATCCGCGAGGCCGGCTCGACCGCCGCACAGGAACTGGCCTTTACGCTCGCCGACGGCATCGCGTACGTGGACGCGGCGCTGAAGGCGGGACTGACGGTTGACAGCTTCGCGAGCCGGTTGTCGTTTTTCTTCAACGTTCACAACAACTTCTTCGAGGAAATTGCAAAGTTCCGCGTCGCTCGCCGAATGTGGGCGCGTATCATGAAGGAAAGGTTTGGGGCACAGGACGAGCGCTCGATGATGATGCGCTTTCATGCGCAGACCGCCGGCGCGACCCTCACCGCGCAGCAGGTCGACAATAACGTCGTTCGCGTGACCCTGCAGGCGCTCGCCGCCGTCCTTGGCGGTGCGCAGTCGCTGCATACCAACTCGCGAGACGAAGCGCTCGCGCTACCAACCGAGTCTTCGGTGTTGCTGGCGCTGCGGACGCAGCAGCTGATCGCATATGAGTCAGGCGTCGCGGACACTATCGATCCGCTGGGCGGTTCGTACCTGGTCGAAAGCCTGACCCGTCAGCTCGAACAGAAGGCCTCCGAATATCTCTCGAAGATCGACGATCTCGGCGGCGCCGTGGCCGCGATCGAGCGAGGCTATACGCAACGCGAGATTCAAAATGCCGCCTATCTCTACCAGCGCGAGATCGAGACCAAGGAACGGATCATCGTGGGCGTCAACCAGTTCACTTCCGGCGATGAGCCGCCCACCGACATCCTGAAGGTGAATCCCGAGCTCGAAGAGAAGCAGAAGGGAAGCGTCGCGAGGGTGCGCGCCGGGCGCGACTCGGCCAAGGTTGCACGGGCGCTTAAGCAGGTGGAAACTGCAGCGCGCGACGGGTCGAATGTCATGCCCACAATCGTTGATGCGGTCCGTGGGTGGTGCACGCTGGGCGAAATTGCCGATGCGATGCGCCAGGTGTTTGGCGAGTATCAACCCGTCAATACGCTGTAGTATTCAGGTTTTGTTGGGCGGCGAGATTTGAGCCGTGCGGCGGATCGGGGTAGGCTCGCACTATGGCGACCAAGATTCTCTACTGCTCTGCCTGAGGGTACAAACCTCGCGCGGCCAGTTTGGCTGCATCACTCGAAGGGCGGTTTGGCGAGGCGACCGAAATCACGCCGGGCTCGACCGGTCAGTTCGACGTGGTCGTCAATGACGCGCTGCTTTTCTCGAAGGCGAAGACCGGCCGTTTTCCGGCCGACGGGGAAGTGGAGGCAATTTTCGAGGCGCTCCGGGATGGCAAGGAGCCTCCCGTCCCTGCCGAGGCGCAGAAAGCGACAGGGTTCGTCAGTCGCATCTTCGATAAACTGCGTGGCTGAGGCGAATAGCGCCAAATAGCGGAATTGATAAGTCCCGCCGGGTTCATCCCTGCAGGATCCCGACCTCGGCTAAGCCAGCATCCGCCCCACGCGGATGCGATGCTCTAATTTTCCTATGGATGCATGTCGAGCAGGGTCTTAAGTCCGCTTTTTTCGTGAGCTCCGATAATCAGCATTTCCAAGATTCCCATTCCTTCACGGGAACCTGACTTTGCGCGGCACACGGCTTGGATGTGTTGATTGAGTGGCTGCGTCTGATCCGCCTCGGCGGCTTTGAACGACTCGTAGGTCGATACATCGGTACCGATGTACACCCCGTGTCCCCTCTTGGGGTGTCCGTAGCCGATGCCGTGCATAGAAAAGTTGTAAAGCGTCTCGTGTTCGATGCGGGCTTGCCCGCCATGCACCGTGAGCATGATCATCGCGTTGCTCCGGGAGAATCTGGACTCGGAGAATCCGCAAATTACGCAGATTTCGCGAAAATTTGGAATCAGACGGCGAGAGTTTTGTGCAGGTCCGCCGCTGCCAACCGGATTCCCACGTAGAATGGACCGAACCTGGCGTATGCCGCGCTCGCTTCGTCAAAGCGCATCTCGTACACGAGCTTCTTGAAGACCAGCGGATCGTCGGCAAACAGATCCACGCCCCATTCCCAGTCGTCGAAACCGATCGAACCAGAAATTATCTGGGTCACTTCGCCGGCGAATCGGCGTCCGACCATGCCGTGATCGTGCATCAGGCGGCGCCGCTCTTCCATCGGCAGGCGATACCAGTTCTGCTCGCCGTCACGCTTTTTGTCCATGGGGTAAAAACACAGGTAGCGGCGATTCGGGATCTTCGGATAAAGACGCGATGCGATCTTATGCCGCTGGCTTGCGAGTTCCGCATCCACCGCCCGCTGCCATTCCTGCGTGCGCAGTCGGATGTTTTCCTCGGCCAGCCGGGCATGAAGCGCGACGGTCGCCTCGTACAGCCCGATTTCGATCACCGAAACATACGAGGTCGTGGGTTCGAGATAGTCGCTCAGGTGCAGCCCACCGACGGCAATCTGTGCCGCATTCAGCTCATCGAAGCTGCGACGGAAGTGAATGACGAGCAGGTCGCCCTTGTGTCCCAACTCCGCGAAGAGCGCGCTTTCGCCGTCCTCGCGCGACGCCATCGCGGTGAAGGTTTTGACCGCGTCGTCAACCATTTGGCGGCGCTGCGATTCTGGCATCGCACGCCAGGGCTGGCGGCACAAGCGGAACATCTGGTGCAGGATGCCAAAGCCCTCAAGCGTGAGCGGTGCCCCGGTAACCTCCGCAAGTGTCTTTGGCCCGGACGGGGAGTCGGCAGCCTTCATAGCGTCACCGATTTTAGCAGGGTGCGAAACGGCCTGCCTATCGACCTGTGATGGCCCGTTGCCCTAAATTCCGAGCGAAGTCGAGTGGTTGCAGCGGAGCTGGCGCAGATGGCTCGCTGGTCGACCACGACCGGACTCGCGACCGTTCCGTGCGTCTTGGCTCCGCGGACGCGGGCGCGTCGGTGTTTGCCGCATTCTCTCAAAGGCAGGTTTCACGCTCTTTCGGGACGAGGGGTGGGTGCACTAGACACGAGATCTCC
>DASXMJ010000116.1 GCA_036495685.1 Candidatus Binataceae bacterium
GACAGCCACTGCCACAGCTCGAACTGCTCTCATACTTTTTCCTGCTGGTGGTGGCCGGCAATGAGACCACCCGCAATGCAACCACCGGTGGCCTGCTCGCGCTGATCGAAAACCCCGATCAATGGGATCGGCTAAGAAAAAATCCAGCGCTACTCAAGCCAGCGGTCGAAGAGATCGTGCGTTGGACCACACCGGTGATTCAGTTCGCGCGCACTGCCGTCGAAGACACGGAAGTTCGCGGTCAGAAGATTCGCGCGGGTGAATCGGTATGCCTGTTTTACCCGTCAGCGAATCGCGACGAAGAAGTCTTCGATAACCCGTTCAAGTTCGACGTGAGCCGCGATCCCAATCCGCACATTGCGTTCGGAATCGGCGAGCACTTCTGTCTGGGGGCCAACCTCGCCCGACTGGAACTCGAAGTCATCTTCCGCCAGGTGATCGAACGGATGGAATACGCCGAGCTCGCTGGCCCGGTCGAGCGGCTGCGCTCCAGCTTCGTCGGCGGTATCAAGCACATGCCTATCAAGATGAAGCTGAATCCCGCCCGCAAGTGACGGCCTCATCCCAGGGAAACGCAAGCGATTGGATCTCACAAAGCCGGATTCTGTCCCGGCTGGGTGAGCTTGAGAATCGCTATTCTCTTGGAATCGGCGTTCCGCCGCGGGCGCTCGACTCGTAGCACGCCTCTACCAGCGCCATCGTTTTGAACGCGTCTTCGATTGGCGAGATGAGCGCCTTGTCCTCTCCCGCCACGAATCGTTGCAGGTTTGACATCGGTCCTTCGAACGCTTCCAGGAACCACGAGCCGCGCAGGGGTACCTCGTGCCAGTCGTCGCCGGTCGTGACTTCCAGCCGATCCGGCTCGCCCTCCGGATAGTTGAGATTCACACCCATCTTCGCAATGGCTGCTCCCCGCGTGCCCTCGAGCTTCAGTTGCGAGACCGCGTAACGCGGGTTGAATTTATGCGTGTGGTTCATCGTCAGGCTCGCGCGAATGCGGTCCTCATAGTCAAGAATGATCGATGTACGTGCATCCGCGTAGTCCGGCAATTCCGGATGCCGCACCGCTTTGCAATAGACCCCGCGCGGCTCACCCAGCATCGAACGCAACAGGTCCAGGTAATGAATCGAATGCATCAGGACTTCCAGCCGGGGTTCACGCTTGAGGAAGGCCCAGTAGTTCCACGGCGTATGCAGCATGATGCGGACCTCCAGGTCGGTGAACTCGCCGAGGAGGTCGCGCCCCGCCGCGTCGCGCAGCGCCAGCATGTTGGGCGCGAAGCGGAGCTGAAAGTTCATCGCTGCTGTGAGCTGACGTTCGCGGCACAGTGCGAGGATGCGACGCGCATCCGCAAGATCGCGCCCCATCGGCTTCTGAATCAGCACCGCCGAATTCGGACTCATCTGCTCGAGGATTGCGGCGATCTGATGCGGCGGCACCGCGATGTCGAAGACCGCGTCCGTCGCCAACGCCGCCTTTAGCGAGTCGAAGGCGCGCGGCAGCTTGAACTGCGCCACCCGCTGCGCCGCCGCCGAGTGATTGATGTCGAAAATTCCTGCGACCGGAAACCCCAAGCGCACATAGGTCGGCAGATGCGCGTCGCGCACGATGCTGCCTGCACCTACTAACACGATTGGTCTAGGCGCCGTGGGTTGTGCCCATCGCTGACTAAGCGAATCGAGCACCGCTTGGGTGGTTGCCATGATGTGTTGCCGCGATGCTACCATGCCGCGCGAGGGAAGCGGTCATGCCACGCACGCTCGTCAGGCTCAACGCTCGCGATATCCGGATGCCGACCTCGGAGAGCAAGGCGGGCTCGGACGCGATGCACGTTGACCCGGACTATTCCGGTGCCTACGTGATTCTCCAAACCGATGCAGGCGATGGTCTCTGCGGCCATGGCATGACCTTCACCATCGGCCGGGGCAACGAAATCTGCGTTGCTGCGATTAACGCACTCAAGCCTCTGGTCGTGGGGCTGAGCCTCGAATCCATCATCGGGGACATGGCGGGTTTCTGGCGGCGCCTCAGCGGGGAAAGCCAGCTCAGATGGATCGGCCCAGAGAAGGGGGTGATTCATCTCGCCACCGCCGCGATCGTGAACGCGATTTGGGACCTGTGGGCCAAGGTGGAAGGCAAGCCGGTATGGCAGCTGGTCGCCGACCTGACTCCCGAGCAGTTCGTCGATTGCATCGACTTCCGCTACCTGACTGATGCGCTCACCCGCGACGAGGCGCTCCAAATCCTGCGTGACAAGCTGCCGACCCGCGCGGCTCGCGAAGCGGAGATGCGCAAGGACGGCTATCCCGCGTACATCACTTCCGCGGGATGGATGGGGTATCCCGATGACCTCGTGCGCAAACTATGCCGCGAAGCGCGCGCGGCGGGTTGGACGCGTTTCAAGATCAAAGTAGGGCGCGACTCGGATGAAAATGTACGTCGCGCCGCGCTGGTGCGCGAGGAGATCGGCCGCGACGCTCTTATGATGATGGATGCAAACCAGGCGTGGGATGTCGGCGAGGCCATCGCCCTGATGCGCCCGCTCGCGGAGTTCCATCCGCTGTG
>DASXMJ010000117.1 GCA_036495685.1 Candidatus Binataceae bacterium
GCACCTTTCGTCGGGCCGAAGATGCGCTCCGGCAGGCCCGCAAATGGGCGATTAACCTGCTCCAATTTCCGCCGCAGCACGACGAACTATTCCGCGGCGCGCTGCTGTAGATCTCTCTATTTTTCTAAGACAGAGTCCTAGCGAAACGCGGCGCGTTGGCGCATTCGCGCCCGCCGCATTCCCACCAACTCGGGTGAAGGCAGGTGGCGGTACACGACCGTCCAGTCGCGCATCAGCCCTCGCCACAGTGGTCCCACAAACGCCAGGAAGGAGAGTATCGCTCGGGGCGTTAGCCCGTGAAACGGTTTCTCCAACGGCGTGGTCCACGCCACGAAAATCGCAAGCACCGGCCCCATCGCCAGCATCGCCAGCGCGGCAAAGGGGCTCAGTCCGACGAATCTCGCCGCAATTGCGGCAATCGTCCACAAGACCATCCATTCGACAGATTGCGGAAGAACCAGCAGCATCCGCAGCGCTCTCTGGCAGTGATCGAATACGCCAGCGCGGCCGGGTTGGGTAAGTGAGCGATCCGCTCTACCCAGCTTTGCGTCAAGGCGCCCATAGCTGCCCTGCCTGCTCAAGAAGTTCCAGAGCGGATAGGGACGCAGGTTCCATACGAGCGCGACCGGACTAAAGCCGAGCTTCGCACCGCTTCCTTCGATTCTGCGGCACAGATCCACATCGGCATCGAACCCTTTGTACTTCCGCTCGAATCCGCCCGCCCGTTGCAGGGCATCTTTGGTGAACGCCAGGTTGCTGCGCGCCATCGCCTCACCCAAACTGGTCGAAGGAAGCGAGGGGCGTGCCGCGGCAACGCATGCCGCGAGCTTTGCCGTGTCATGCGGGACATATGTAGGTCCACAGCAAGCGTCCAACTGCCCTTCTTGCATCGCTCGCACCATGAACGTCAGCCAGTCCGAATCGACCGCGAAATCCGGCTCGACAAAGGCGACTATCTCTCCCCGCGCCGCTTTCACGCCGGCGTTTCGCGCCGCACCCAACCCCTGGTTCGACTGCCCGATCACTCGGAATTGCGGAAACTGCGCCGCTACTTCGGAAACGCCAGCGCAGCCACCGTCAGCAACGACGAGCACTTCGAAGTTGGGATACGCAAGTTGGCTCAGCGTTTGAAGACACCGCTTAAGCGTGCGCTCGCCCTTAAGTGCGCAGACCACCACTGACGCGAGCGGGCAGCTGCCTGGCTGCGGCGGCCCTACGCCATCAAGCGAGGCGAAGGGCATCGTCTCCGCTGGGCGCAGCATCCGGATTGCCAGCCAATCACGCGACAGCGGGGCCGGGACTGACTGCGCCACGACACCCGCCGCTCCCGCCCCAAA
The DNA here is from genome assembly GCA_036495685.1 of Candidatus Binataceae bacterium. NCBI lineage: Bacteria > Candidatus Binatota > Binatia (SeqCode) > Binatales (SeqCode) > Binataceae (SeqCode) > Binataceae bacterium (SeqCode). Next base: position 1,338 of record DASXMJ010000117.1, read on the forward strand.
CGCCTCTGCAACGGCTTCGTCTTGTCTGCTTGACGCCTGCGCGAACTCAATCACCACGGGACGTGGACCGGCCAGCCGGTGGAGGCTCTCAATCCAGAGCCTCAACTCGCGGTCCTGCAACCCTGCCTCGCAGCAGTAGAGAAAATCTTCCTCGGTCAGGACCGGAGCGAGGGTAGCTGGCCGACGCTTGATTGCGACCAGCGCGTTCGGGGCGTGCTGTTTGAGTATCCGAACCAAGGCGCGGAGCCGACGTCTGACTGTCTTCTCCGCGAAGTGGTAAGGACCTTCAGCCGAGGGCTCCAGCGAACAATCGATCAAATAGCCCAACAGGCCCGGGTGGCTCCTGTACACGTTGCCAGCGTGCGCCACTCGCGACACCAGCTCTGCAAAACGTGACGGATCAACCAGATTGCCGGACTCGATGGCAAGTTCCACCATCGCGACCATGTCGGCTCCGGCCACTACATTCAGTGCCGGTTGCGATTGCCCCTCGGTCAGTATCAAACCGCTGGTATGCGCCGCTTTGAGATCTTCGAGGCGGCGACGGAGCTTGAGCTTCTCGTTGAGATCGAGCGTAGAGCCCAAACCATCGAGACGCGTGGCGGTCAGAAAAAACTTGTGTCCGGAGCGCGAAAGGAATTTCCCATGCGTCGCCACCGTGCGATGCGCGATGGAGAGTGATAGCTGCACGACGATTCTCTAGCGAACGAAACAGCGAAAGCTGTGCCACTCAGAAAAGCCAGAATTCTATTGCGGCGAGCGCTGAACCCCTTCGGGCGATTTCACCATCTGGGTCTCCAATTTTACGTTTTCGGCATTGAGCGGTTCGCAGGGTGCGAATTTTGGACTTTTCTGCCCGCAATGTGGTGCTGGAATGGTTAAATTGCGAATGTTATATGTCGGTCAAGCAACGGTTATATATGCGATTAGTTCAGAGCGCCCTTCCAGTCTGCCCGCTTCGGACTTCGCCTGTCGGCCCTTAAATCTGAGCGCCAGGATCGATATGAAACTACAAAATTTTTGCGGATGCTTTGCCTCGTCGAACCCGCAGCTCGTACGTACTCCGACTGATGCTCCCATCGAAGCAACACCCGCAGAACTTCAGGTCATCCGCGATCAGCTGCGCCCGGTAGAAGAATTGCTCGGCAAGCTGTTCGGACCGTTGGTATACGGCCGCTCTGCGAAGAGTATGGAGATTCGTGCCGCGGCGGCCGACGTTATCTGCGAACACTTCGAAGGGATCATCGAAGAGTGGGCGGAGTCGGTCGGCACTATTTTCTTCTGGGAACCCGACGCACAGAAAGACGCGCACAAAGTTGAGGGCTTGCGCAACTCGCTGATTCGCTTTGCCTCCCATCTCCGCGATCCCGACTGCCTCGATACCTATGTCTACCTGCGCCGCCATTGCCAGGAAGGGATGCTGGCGCGTGCGAAACCCTCCCAGTTCAACGCCATCCATATCGCGCTCAAGCAGATCATCATTAACCACGTTACCACCTCGCTTAGCGCTTCCATGCAGCCGCGGGTGCGCGATGCGGTGGTTGCAGCGATCGATGAGCGGCGCCTGATGGTGTCGCAGTTTTACATCGAGTCGCGCGAACATCTGCTGCGCGCCTCCGAGGAGAAATACCGCAACTCGATCAACCACGCACCCGACCCGATGTATGAGATCGAGCCGGGAACGTGGAAGGTGCTGGCTGCCAATTCCGCCGCCGAGAGAGTGCACCTGCTGACGCCCGGCGAAGAGCACATGGTGATGGTGGGGCGGCCGATGACCGACTTCGTTCCGGCCGAGATGCGCGAGGAGCTCCGCAAGGTGCTGCAGGTGGTGGTCGAGCAGGGCTACGAGCACCACAACGACGTGCCGCTCGGGCCCTTCTTCTACGACGTGAACTTCGCACTCATTCCGTACGGCGACAAGCAGTTTATCCAGATGATTATGCACGACGTCACGCAGCGGCGTGAGATGCTCGACTCGCTGCTCAAGAGCGAGCGGCTCGCCGCGGCCGGCACTTTCGCCGCCGGCGTAGCGCATGAAGTGAACAACCCGCTCGCGTCAATCTCGTCGCTGGTGCAGTCGCTGCTCCCGGGCGAAGACGACGCGCAGCGCCGCACCAGCCTGCATACGATTCTCGCGCAGATCACGCGCATCTCCGGCACCCTCAAAGACCTGGTAAACTTCGCCCGCCCCGCCACCGGCCATCAGAAACTGATCGACATCAATCAGCTGGTTTCCGACACCTTGCGGGTCATCAACTACGACAAGCGCTTTAGAGGTATGGCGCTCGACCCCGTGCTCGCTCCCAATCTCAGACCGGCGTTTGCCGACGAAAACGAGATTCAACAGGTACTGCTCAACCTCCTGTACAACGCCGCCGACGCGACCCAGGGCGAAGGCAGCATGATTCGCGTAATCACCGAGAACAAGGCCGTCCGCCAGAACAGCGACCATCCGATTATCGTCATTCGCGTAATCGACAATGGCATCGGCATCCCGCGTGAACATCTGGAGCGGGTGTTCGATCCATTTTTCACGACCAAGCCCGCGGGGTCCGGCGTCGGCCTCGGCTTGTCGCTGTGCCAGCGGATTATTCTTTCCAACAAGGGCACCATCCGGGTCGACAGCGAGCTCGGCAAAGGCACGCAGGTTACCATCCTGCTGCCCGCGCACGAACTGGCGACCTCCGATGCGCATGCCGCGGCGCGCTGATGAACACCGAGGAGCAGGCAAACGCACCGGAACCCGGGTCATACCGGGTGTTGGTGGTCGAAGACGAACCGTTGATGCGGTCGATCATCGTGCAGCTCGCGCGCAGCGACGGCTACGTGGTTTTCGAAGCGCCGTCGGCTGAGCTCGCACTTGACATCTTCGAGCGCGAGCAAATCGACGTCGCGATTCTCGACCTCAACCTGACCAGCGGCGGCAACGGCGTTGAACTGCTCGGACGCCTGCGCGACCGGGACCAGGAGCTGATGGGCATCATCGTGACCGCCTATGCGAGCGTGGAGTCGGCGGTCGAGGCACTCCACAAGGGCGCCTACGACTACATCACCAAGCCGTTCGCCAACGAGCATCTCAAGGCGGTGCTGCGCAACGCGCTCAAGGAAAAGCGCCTCTTTCAGGAAAATCGCTACCTGCATCACGAACTACGCGAGAAGTATCGCTTCGAAAACATCATCGGGAAGAGCGACACCATCGAGCAGGTCTTCCGGATGATGGAAAAAGTCGCGCGTACCGACTCCAGCGTGCTCATCACCGGAGAATCGGGCACCGGCAAAGAGCTGGTCGCGCGGGCCATTCATTTCAGCTCCGAACGCGCCAACGGACGCTTTCTGCCGATCAACTGCGGCGCGCTGCCAGAGAATCTGCTGGAAAGCGAATTGTTCGGCTATAAGAAAGGCGCCTTCACCGGCGCAAGTCAGGACAAGCTCGGCCTGCTGAAGGCTGCCGACAAGGGCACGGTTTTCTTCGACGAGATCGGTGAGATGCCGCTCTCGCTTCAGGTCAAACTGCTGCGCGCGCTGCAGGAACGCGAATGCTACCCGCTCGGCTCCAACGACCCGGTGTCGTTCGATGTGCGGGTACTGTGCGCGACCAACCGCAACCTCGAGGCCGAAAGTCGCGTGGGGCGCTTTCGCGAAGAGCTCCTCTACCGAATCAACGTAATCAACATCAACTTGCCCGCGCTGCGTGATCGCAAGGACGACATTCCGCTGCTGGCGAATCATTTCCTGCGCAAGTCGGAAAAATCCTTGAGCCGCACCGGGATGCGCTTTTCCAAGGGCGCGATCCGCCTGCTGCTAAACTATTCCTGGCCGGGCAATGTGCGCGAACTCGAAAACACGGTCGAGCGCGCTGCTATTCTCGCCGAGACCGACGTTCTCCATTCGCACGACTTGCCCGACAAGCTGCGCACCCCGTCGGCCGCCGCCGTCGCGAGCATCGACAGCTCCGGATTGACCCTCGAGGAACTGGAACGCGAGCACATCAAGCGCATCCTCGAGAAGGTGGATGGCGACAAGGCGCGCGCGGCGCAGGCGTTGGGCATCCATCTTTCGACGCTATATCGCAAGGTGCAGCGTTACCGGCTCGATGGGCCCCCGAACGGCGCCGGCGCGGAGGCCGCTGGGCGCCCCGCGTGATAGCCCGTAGCAATCTCGGAATTTGACGGATAAGCTACTTAACGGCGGGTCGAACCGCCGGAGACGAATATGGATCTATTCGCCCCATGGCATCTGCTGATCATCCTGCTGATCATCCTGGTGATTTTTGGTCCGAGTAAGCTCGGCGATATCGGCGGCGCGCTCGGTAAAGGCATAAAGGACTTCAAACGCGCGATGAACGAGCCCGACGAGGCCAGCAAGCCGGCGGCAGCCAAAGCCGAAGAACCCAAGCCCAGCGATGTCAAACCCAGCTAGGCCTCAGACCGATACGCAGCTTCCCTAGACGACCCAGGGTTTGAAGGCTGCGCATCCCTTCGTCCGAAAAATCCGGAAGACTTCACCTACTTGCCCCAAGAGCGGTGCCGGGGCCAGATCCGACCCGATACCGATCAGAGCCCGGCGTCGTGACTTGGCTCCGAGCCCGGGCGCGTTGGCGCGGTTAAATTTGTGCGGGCTACCGGTAGTGGCGCATCAGGCCGACCACGACTCCGCGAATCATCAAATCTTTCGGATCGACGATGATCGGCTGCATCGAAGCGTTGGCGGGCTGCAGTCGCACTTTTCCATCCGCTTCACGATAGAACTTTTTCACGGTGGCCTCGTTTCCACCGACCAGCGCGATGACGGTTTCGCCGTTGTCAGCGAATTCGCGGGACTCCACGATGATGTAGTCGCCATCGCGTATGCCGTCATCGATCATCGACTCACCCTTGACCCGCAGGCAGAAGGTCTCGTCGCGCCGAATAAACTCTTCCGGCACGCTGATACTCTCATTGGTTTCGATGGCTTCGATTGGAACGCCGGCAGCGACCGTACCCTGGAGCTTGATAGCGTGAGCACCCACCCCCTTGGCCCGCGGCACTTCCAGCGCGCGACTGTGATTATGCTCGCGACGGATGGCACCCTTCTGTTCCAGGTTCCGAAGATGCTTGTGCACGGTAGCCAGCGACGAGAGCCCGAAGTGTTGGCCGATTTCCGCCAACGTCGGAGCATAACCGTGCTCACTGATATACTGTTCCAAATAGTCCACCATCTGCTTCTGGCGCTTGGTAAGTGTTGCCATCGATGGTCCTCCCC
>DASXMJ010000118.1 GCA_036495685.1 Candidatus Binataceae bacterium
CGAGCGCCGCCGCACGCCGGATGGAGAACCAGGGTTTGGCAATGAGGCGCGCGTTGGCGGCGCCATACATAGCAAAAGAAGATGATGTGGCGCGCCTCTTCGCTGATCAGCTTTTCAAATATCTGCGTGACCGAGTCCGGAAAGAAGCCGACCTGGGCGGCCAGCTTGAAGAGACCAACGGCAAAAAAGATATCGAACACCTCGCCATATCCCATCCGCATGAATCCCCACTCGGGGTCACGCGGGGTATAACCATCCAGATCGGGCACCGCGATTGCTAACTGCTCCATCAGGCCCGCGAAGAGCTCGGCGTGACGGCTCTCCTCGTATGCCTGCCTCGCGATCGCATCGCGCAGATGGGATCGGGTTCAGTCTCGACCATCTGTCGGATGCGTTTGGTGGCAATCTGTTCGGTTTCGAGCGCCTCGCCCCAAAAAGGCATCTCACGCAGACGGGCGAGTTCATCGGGCGAAAGCTCAGGCCAGACGATGTCTTTGACTTCGTAGCTGCGGAAGGTCCCTCAAACTCCCCGCACATCAGGTCGCGGTGGTCTCGGCTCCCGATTTTTTCGGCAACTACAGGCCCCCGTGCGGAAAACGGGGACCAAGTTACCATTCGGATGACCTCGGACCAAGTGACTTATGCGATGCTTACGCGGGTCTGAGTATGGCTTTGCGCCTTACCGATACAAATGTCTGGGGGCTTTTTTCACTGACGGTCAAGGCGCGTGATCTTCTGAAGGTTTATCGACCATGGGAGCGCAGACCGGCACCAGATCTGCCGGTGGGGCCGCAGCTCAGCCCGTTGTCGGAGAGTGCCGATGCGGAGTGAATAGGTGGGTGTGTTGGTGACGGCCGCCGCGTAGATCGGGGTGCCACAATCAGGACAGAAAGCATGCGCTCGTCGCGTGCCGCTCTCGGCGGTGGTTTTGATGTAAATCTTCGGGTCCCCTCTCAGTAGAACGAAGCTATCCGCTGGCGTCTGGACGTTCGCGCGGAATATAGAGCCGGTGAGATTCTGGCAATCAGTGCAGTGACAAATCGTAACCATAGCGGGATCGACGTTCGCCTCAAACGCGATCTTGCCGCAATGACAACTGCCATCGACCTTCACGGCGCTTTCCTCCTGTCACACACAATAGGATGGCGACCTTTGGACACGCGCGCCTTCTTCTTTCGTCCTGGGGCAGGAAATCGACGCGCAGGCTGGCATCTGGATTATCGACCGAGGGCTCAGACTACGAGGTGCGCACTACAGCGAAACGACTTTCAGTCACGCGAAAAGCGCACCTCGCTCGGCACGAAAAATACTGGGCCGGACAGGACACCCGTCCCTGGCTGGCTCCATTTCCCGCCGACTAGCTCGCGGCCGCCGCCGAGCTCTCCGCCTGCATCTTAGTCAGCGTCGTGCAGAGTGCGTTTTGCCACTTCAGGGTGGAGAGCTCGTCCTGGGCAAAGAGCTGCACCATCTCCTTGGTCTGCAAATCCTCTTTCAGCTGCGCGGCAAACTCGAAGAGCGGTCGGATCGTCTCGTCGGGGTTCGGAAACCGGGTCGCGCCCCGATGCAGCTTCTGATAGTCAGAGATGCTGGGATTGCCCAGGTACGTCAGGTTCTTGCGCAATTCCTCGGTCCGCCGATCCGGCATGGTGCCGCATAATTCCTGGAGCCTCCGCTCAAAGGCGCGGCCGTGATACGTCTCGCGCTCCACCACCATCTTAAGACCACCGCGAATACACTCGGTCGTGCAGACCTCCAGCCACTTGCGGATGGCCTCGCCGCCGTTGGTCTCGGCTGCACTCACGGTCTCGAGAAAGCGCAGCACCGCCTCGCGCTCGGATGCGTAGCTGCGGCCGAATGCTTTGAAACCTTCTTGGCTATTGGCGGAACCATTCTCCAGGCTCTGCATCTCCCGCTCAAAAGCCGCCTGGTCGATGATACCTGCGCGGTATGCACGCAGAATCTGCTTGAATTCGAAATCGCGGTTCATGGTTTCCTCCGTGAGCGTGAAAGTGACTCGGGATGTGCAGAACCTAAGACAGGCCTGTATTGCCTGTCAAACCTGCTGAACGATCGTTTAATGGGCAGTCGCGGTAGTCTGTTTGGAGTGCGGGACTTTGCCGAAGTGTGGTAAAGCAAATCACGAGCCCAGTCGTCGACGGAGGGTGCGCGAACGATGAACCAGCTTAATACCGAGCGCGAGCAGCGCTTCATCGACCTCGCGGCGGGTCTTGCCGATGAGTTCGCGCCGCGGGCCGCACAGCACGACGAGGAGGGATCGTTTCCCTACGAAAACTACGCGCGCCTGAAGGAAACTGGTTACACCACGCTCGTCATTCCCGAGCACCTGGGCGGGCTGGGTGCCACCCTGCTCGAGCGAATCAAGGCCCAGGAGCGCCTCGCGCAGGGGTGCGGCGCGACGGCGCTTGCGATTAACATGCATTTCAACACGCTCGGGTTGCTCGTCGATCTGCACCGAAAATTCAAGGCGCCCAACGTGGAGACCATGCTGCGCCGGATCAGCGGCGAACGCCTTATCTGTGGCGGTTCGGGTTCGGAGCCCGACAACGCGGTTATCAATCTCCGTCCACGCACCACTGCGCGACGCGCCGAGGGCGGATGGGTGGTGAACGGGCGCAAGATCTTCGGCACCCAGAGTATCGCCCTCGACCTGTTCTTCGCCGAGGCGATCTGCGAAGACGCTCCGCAAGGACCTACCATCGTCACGTTCTTCATCCCGCCCCGCGAAACCCCGGGGCTGATCTTCAAGGACGACTGGTACGTCATGGGGATGCGCGCGACCGCATCCCGCAGTTCGGAATTGAAAGATGCGTTCGTGCCCGATGCGGCGATCGTGCTGCAGCGGCCGGTCTCGCCAACCGGCCGGGTCACCAAGGTCTTTGCCAAGGCGCCCTTCACGATCGGCGCGCCCTATATCGGAATCGCGGCGGCGGCGCGCGATTTCACCGTGGGGTTTATGCGCGACCGCCCGCGCTTTCCGCTCAAACATCCGATGAGTCATCTGCCTGCCGTCTACACCAAGGTCGGCGAGATGGATTTGCTGCTCGAAGGCGCGCGCGCCGCGATGTGGAAAGCGGCGGCGGAAGTCGACCGCGACGATCCGCGCAGTTGGTCGCGCAAGGCGGTCGCCGCACGGATGATCGCGGTGGAAAACTCGGTGCGGGTGGTCGATCTTGCGCTCCGCGCGGTCGGCGGCTCCTCCTATTTCAAGCGCCTGCCGCTGGAACGGCTATTCCGCGACGTGCGCGCCGGCCTGTACCATCCGTTCGATAGCGACGAGACGCTCGAATTCCTTGGCAAGAGTGCGTTTGGAATCCCGCTCGTTGAGGGCCTCGCACCGGGGGGTGAAGCGCCCACGCCGACCAAGCCGCACAACCAAGGGAACGGCGGCCGCTGAACTCTCCTCCTTCGGGCAAATACCCGAGCGACGGATCTCTGCGGTTCCAGCCGCAAACGGCCTTTCACAATAAGGACCGAGGGCCGCAAGCAGAGCGCTTCAAGCAGTCGCAGGCACCGGGGCCAGCCGTGCTTCCACTGCGCTCAGTGGCTGGCAGCCGAAAATCGAAACCGAGGCGGCGAGCCACATCGCGACAAACACGATGAAAGCCGCATTGTAGCTGCCGCTGACATCAAAGATGTGCCCCGCGAGTACCGGGCCAACCGCCGCGCCGAGAGTGGCGAAGATTCCCGTGATTCCCATCACCGAACCAAGCCGCCTAAGCCCGAGCGACTCGGCCATCACCATCGGCATCAGCACCAGCGGCGCACCCACGGTCAGACCGTAGAAGATCACATACCCGAGCAGTGCGCTGGTATGCGCCGCACGAATCAGCATTGCCGTGCCGATCATGGAAAATGCGAAATTGATCGAGAGCGCGACCCGCGCGCTCACCCGATCTGCAAACAGGCCCATCGCGAGCTTTCCAATCGAGGTCAGGAAGAAGATGGCGCTCAACACGCCGGCGGCAAAGTTCGACGTGTAACCAATGCCGATCAAAAACGCGATCAGATGGAGCCCAGCTCCCGCGATCGAGCAGGCATAAAGGAACTGCGCCGCCGAAATCAGCCAGAACGAGCGCGTCCGAATCGCCTCGCCGATCTCAAGTCCAGGCAGCACAAAAGACGAATGCGGCTGGGTCGGAAGCCCGGCAGGGGCCCGACTCGCGGGACGTGATCTCACCGTGAGAAGTACTAGCGGTATCACGACCAAAATCATCGGCACCGCGACCGTCACATACCCGGTCCGCCATCCTCCCCAGGCAATTGCATAGTTCGAAACCATGGTCATGCCCATTCCGCCGATCGAAGTCCCCGCAAACGTCACACCCAGCGCGAGACCGCGCCGCGCCCCGAACCAGTTCGAGACGATGAGCGAACAGGGAATGATGGTCGCTGCGGTGACACCTATCGCGATGACCAGATTCGCGATCAGCAACGGGAAGTACGAATTGGCCCGGCTTGCAAACACGAAGGCCATGCCTGTGACCGCGGCCCCGCCCATCATCACGCGCCGCGCTTCGAATCGATCGAGCAGACCTCCCACCAGCGGTCCGACCAGACCCGCGGCCAGAGCACCCGCGCTGCCGAGGGTGGCAAGATGCGCACGGGTCCATCCGAAGTACTTTAACAACGCGGGAAAGAACACCGCCCCCGTGTTAATTCCGCCGCCCCAGACCACAAACAGGACCACAAATAGACTCGCGACGATCTTCCAGCCCGCTCGTTCCTGTTGCGTCATTGACGTTGTCCGGCAATCAGCTGTCCGCGAACCAAACGCGCTGTACCACGGAATGCTGACAATCTCCAGCGAGCAGAAAGCTTGCCTCCCACGCGCGCGCCGGGGCTCGGGTTTACCCGGGCAGGGGCGGCGGACCGCCGCGGTTCAGCCAGGTAACGGCACAGAACGCGCCCAGCCACGAGCCGCCCGCGGCAAACAGCGTATAAAGCGGATTTCTCGTGTAGCTGATCACCGCAAACGCCGAGAGCAGATACCAGACGCTGCTCCAGCTCGCGGCTCTTATCCGACGCCGCTCGGAAACCGCCCCATTGAACATGACATAGACGGCGTCCGTCGCCGCCGTCGATGCGACCACGCCCAAAGCGATCCACGGATTCGGAAGGTCCATCCAGGTCCTTTTCGTGCATCTATTCTGCACAGTGCTGCTGGAGCTGTATGAGTAGTGAAAAAATTAGCGGCAATCAGGTTCGCCGCAGATCCAGTTTGCTCAAGGGACCCCAGTCATGCTCATGACCACGGCGTGCTTCTGGGTTTCCCGCCGGGTCCACTGTAGGTTGCGGTGTAGCCGGGTTCTCTTTCAAACTTCACGTGCGGCATCGCGTCACAGAGGCCCTGCCACGCGGCGATCAGTTCGCTCTCCGCCCTGTAGTCAAACGGATCCTGGAGAATCTTTTCCGCTGCTCCACCCGGTTGCGGTGGATTGTCGCGAAGCCATCGGGCCGTGTACGCCAGGCCGGTCTCGGGCGCGACCACGTCTGCGTAACCAAGGTCGGCCTTCAATTTGGTCAGGTCAAGAACGCGGTGCGTGGTCCAGGGTTGGGAGATCAAAGGACGCGCAGCGCGCGCGAATCGCCATGGCATCGAAACGGTTTCCAGTTGCCGGTCGAGGGCGTCGGCGATGACTTCGGCGATCTGTCGAACCGTCAGCAAGCGTTCGTCACCGCAATTGTAAATTTGTCCACGCGCCTTCTCCGGACGATCGACCGCCAGCAAGACTGCGTGAGCCGCGTTCTCCACATAAGCTGAATGATTCAGCGTGAGCCCGTCGTCCGGCATGATTATCGGTCGTCCATCCAGGATTCGCCGCACGATGCACCATTCGCGCGGCGCGACCTGATAAGGGCCGTAGAGGAGCGGATAACGAAAGTGCGTAGCGTGCGGGTGGTGGTCAAAGACTGCCTGCTCGGTCTGCACCACCCGCCAGCCTTTCGGGTCCTCGGTTTCGGTCGAGACTAGCGGCGCGTCCTCTGCGGTGGGAATCGGCATGCCGGTGGGATTCAGCGTCGCCGGGTTCATGTATCCCCGATACGCGGGGGCCCCGCCGATCGAGATGAAGCGTCCGGTTCGTCCGGCCATGATTTCCGCGATTCGACGCAGACGACCGTAGGCTGCGACCGTCAGGTCGAAGTTTAAAGGACCGAGGGTATCGGCCAGCGCGCTCTCCGAAAACGGGTCGCTGTGAATGTGCTCGACCGTCTCCGGAATTTCCTTCACCTCGTGCCGGCCGGTATGAAGTATCGCGACCTGGTAGCCGCGTCGGAGCAGGCCGTTGACGATGAAGTGGCCGCTGGGCCCGGTGCCGCCGATAACGAGCGCCTTCAAGCTTGTACTCCATTCGCGCGGCCACCGGTGCAGCGGCGGTCGTGCGATTCAAAAAGTAGGCTGATCGGGTAGGGCGCGGAAATCGATGGTCCGATAACCTGCCGCAGCGAATTGACTATCTCGGCGACAAGCAGCTTGGTCGACAGCATCGCCTTCTATCGCGCCCACACTCCGCTTGCATCGGAGCGATAACCGAGCGCGCGATACGCGGCGTCCACCAGGCTCTGCCCGCGATCGTTCATCAGGATTCCGAAGCCCATCCGGTTCATCGTATAGCCGAAACTCATCCGGCATTCCGGGTCGGCAAAGCCAAGCGAACCGCCCGCGCCGACATGCCCGAAAGCCGGCTCCCCGATCAGTAGCGAGCAGTGCGCTGCATTGTCGAGGCGTCGATTATCCATTGCCTTCATGAACCCCAGCGAGAATCGGGTTGGAATCCGAAGCGTCGCGTCTTCGTGGGTCGCCACCGAGCACAGCGCCATTCGCTGCAACGCATCGCGGCCCAGTAGGCGCACTCCCTTCAACTCGCCGCCGTTCGCTAGCGGAGCGTAAAGGCCAGCGAGCCCGCGCGCGTTGGAGATTCCGTTGGCCGAGCCGATTTCCGCGGCGTGGGCCTCGTGGCTGTTCGCGTCGAAACCGCCCATGTTGAACATGAAGTAGTGCGTGGCTGAGTCCTTCTCCTTGACCGCGGCCTGCGAGACGCGGCTGTTGCGCACCTCGTCGGTGATTGGCGCATAGATCATCGGTGCGACTCGCGGCTCCCGATCCGCCGGCAGGCCAATCGCAAAGTCGAGTCCGAGCGGTTTGGCAACTTCCTCGTGGAAGAATGCGCCGAGTCGTTTGCCCGTCGAACGATGCACCATCTCACCGATGGTCCATGCCAGGGTGATACCGTGATAACCGTTGCGAATTCCCGGCTTCCAGAACGGCTCTTCGCGCTCAAGCAGTCCGATCATGTAGTCATAGTCATAGAACCCGCCTTTCCTCACTTTCGTGCGAAGGTGCGGGAGGCCGACTGAATGATCGAGCATCATGGTGACCAGCGCCTCCTCCTTGCCCGCCTGTCCGAAGGTCGGCCAGTAGCGCGTCACCGGTGCATCGAGATCCAGCTGTCCGCGATCGGCTGCCATATGGGCGCACAGCGCGGTCGCGCCTTTGGTTGCGGAGAAGATTACCGAGATGGTGTCACGGGACCATGCTGCGCCATCGACCGCAACGCGACCACCCCACAAGTCGGCGACCGTACGGCCCTCCAGGGTGAGACAACAGCTGGCGCCAACCTCGTCGCGCCGCTCGAAATTCTCGACGAACGCGTCGACTACGCCTTCGAACTTGGGATCGAATTCACCCTCGACAGTGCCCGCCCGCGTATTTTTCGAAATCGTTCGATTCGCCATCGCCCTCTACTCTCCCGATTTGTTGCATTAGCAGCCTTTGCGAATTCCCATTGTTGCCAAAGCTATTTGTGCTCATACCACTGGATCGCGCCCCGCAGTCCACGTTCCTTCTGCACCGCGCGAATCTCCTCGTTGCCGGGGCCAAAATGGAAGATCGCATCGAACTCGGCGCCGGCCAGCACCGTGGTGCGGAACCCCCGGATATCCATCGCACGGTTGATCGCGAGCTTCTCTAGCCGGAGTTTCTGGGCAGGAACTTTGGTTACGCGTCTCGCGTAGTCGTAGGTCTCGCGCTCGAGGCTCTCGGCAGGAAAGGCGCGGGTTGCGAATCCGATCGCCTCCGCTTCCTTGCCACTGATCCGGCTCCCGGGAAGAAACGCCAGGTACTTGGTGCGATGCGGTCCCACCATCCAGTTCCAGAACGAGCTCACGTAACCAGCGCCGGCGGGAATCGAGGGAAACCCAATACTCGCGTCCTCGGCGACGAAGATCATGTCGGTAGAAATAGCGAGCTGCGATCCGCCAGCCAGGCAGTATCCATGTACCATCGAGATGACGGGCTTGGGCAAGTCCCTCAATCGCAGCCAGTGTTCGACATAGTGCTGCAGCGATCGCTGATCGGAATCGAGCGTGTAACGCTCGCCACTGGCGCTGCCCAAGCCCACCGTCAGGTCATAACCCGAGCAGAAAGAACGCCCCGCGCCACGAATAATCAGCACTTTGATTTCGGGGTCCTTCTCGACCTCGGTCAGGGCCTCACCCATCTCCGCGATGAGCGCTGGCGTCATAGCGTTGAGCTTCTCGGGCCGATTCAGGGTCAGCGTCCCGATAAGCTCATTTTTGTCCAACAAGAGATTGGTGAATGTCATACGTGCCTCCGCGCACCCGACTCGCGTTCCTCCGATGAGAAACAGTTTGCGCGCAAACTTGCAACTGGCGCGGCGCGCCCAGGGCAGTCGAGGTAGTGCCTCCTGCGGGCCCAGCGATAACACCTTTTGCAGGTGTCTCTATACCACTGGCGGAACGGTGCGTGCGTCGAGATAAGACGTCACGGTTGCGCCCCGAGCATGCGCTTCGGCCAGCGCCACGTAGCCGTCCGGCCGCACGAGGTAGGCGGCGTCTCGTTGCAGACCCGCGCCGCTCATATCCGGACGCCATGGAAAGACCTCGAGCGGCAGGTTTCGTGCCGCACACATGGCGCGCAACTCGGAGGAGGCATCTCCATACACATGGAGCTGCCATTCGAGCGACGACAGTGGCGCGAAATTGTCCTCACCGCTTAAGTCCAACTTGACCCACGGCAAGCGATCGCCACCGTGCACTCCTCCAGCACTTCCTTCACTCAAGCTGCTTCCCCGATAGTTGACCGCCGTCTGCGAAACAGTTCGGAACAGAAAGCGTCGCACAGGCGCCAACGCGAGCAATGGCGGCATAATGGCGGGCACTGCATGCAGTCGTAAAAGTCGCGCGATCGGACCCGCACTCGTAACCCCGGTAAAGGCCCGGTCAGTCGTAGCGACCAGTCGCCGTGCAAACGCGATGCGTTCGGGTTCGTAGCTGTCCAGCAGCGACGCCTTTGCACCACTCTCAAGGACTGCGCTGAGTTTCCATGCGAGATTCACCGCATCGCCGATGCCGGTGTTCATCCCCTGTCCTCCGACCGGGCTGTGAATGTGCGCCGCATCACCGAGCAGGAATACGCGGCCCCGGCTGAAACGATTGGCGACCCGATGGTGCACCTGGTAGGTCGAGAACCAGTTCACGCGCTCAACTTCGACTCGCATCCAATCGATCACGCGTTTGCTGATGTCGTCCCACGACAGATTTTCGTGTTGCCCTTCGGCTTGCTGGCGGATGGTGCCGACCAGCCGTGCGCGCCTTTCGTCCTTCAAGGGAAACACGGCCAAAAAATCGGTCGTGTCGAAAGCGACCTGAATCTCTCCGTTCATGGCAGCGCCACGCCCCTCCACATCGGCTACATAAAAGAGGTGCGCATAGGTGCCGCCGGGGAACCCGATCCGTAACTTCTCGCGTACCGTCGAGCGCGCGCCGTCGCAGCCTCCGAGGTATGCTGCCTCGCAAGTTTCCAGCGATCCGTCGGGCAACTTAAGACGCGTCCCTACGCTATCCGGTCGGTCCTCGAAGTCGATCAACTCGGTGCACCGCTCGACCTCGACACCGCTTTGCGCCAGATGATCGATCAACAGTCGTTCGTGCTCATCCTGGGCAAAGGTCAGTGCATATGGATACGGGCTTAAGCCCGCCCCCAGGTCGCCGAAAACCGCATGCGCCACCTGTTTGCCGGCCACCCACAGATTGACGGCAGAGGCCTTGTGTCCGCGCGCGACTACCGCATCAGCAAGACCGAGCTGACGGTATAGCTCGAGTGTGCGAGCCTGCACTGCCAAGGCTCGCGAGGTCGTCCCCGCCTGCGCCGTCTTGTCGATGATGCGCACCGGCACGCCGCGCCGCGCCAGCCATAGCGCCAACACCAGTCCGGTCGGCCCCGCACCCACGATGAGGACATCGGTGGTGCGAAGATGGGCTGGCGCATCCATCATTTGTCAGCGTATCACCGAAACTGCACGCTATCTTCAATTCAGTCCGAGACCGGTCCGGCCACGGAACTAATTTTCAGCGAAAAAACCCCCTTAACCCGAGGTGCGAGTAACTCATTTTTCGAGGGTCGTCCCCCGTCAGTTTGATATTTTGGAAACGGGGGTGCAGCAGCGCCTCCGCCCGGCGCGCTCAAATGTCCAGAACCATATTGATGGGCGATCCGCAATTTTTCTCGGTGAAGGGGGGGGCCAACCCACATACGCGCAACGTCTTGGGTCTCAAGAAGAGGGTCTATGCCGAGCGGGCCCGACATCAATGGCATTCGCTGGCTCATGCCCTGATCCAGCGCGGCGCCGAAGTTCTCGTAATCGAGCCGCAGGAGCTCCTGCCCGGGTTGGTATATCCCGCCAACGCAGGCTTTTTATTCCCCCTGGAAGGCGCCCCCGCGGGCCAGAAAGTCTTCTACCTGGCTAACCTCCTGCCCACCCGCGCACCCGAGCGCGAGGTCTATCGCAACGCAATAGGGTCTATCGGCTTCGTCACCCAGAATCTCGTAGCGCGCTTTGAAGGCGAGGCCGACTTTTTCCCTGCCGGTCCCTATATGATTTTTACTTACGGCCACGTGGAGCGGCAACGTTTTGTGCCGAGAGCTGGACTGCCTCCATGGCGGCGCGTTTACGGTTTCCGCTCCGAGCGCGGCGCGTTGCCCGAGCTTCAGCTCATCGTCGCCAGCCGGCCTATTCTTCCGCTGGAGCTCTCGGACGAGGCGTACTACCACGGGGATACCGTGTTGTGCTCCTTCGGACCACGGCGCGAATATCTGCTGGCCTATATGGATGGGCTAACCCAGGAGTCGCGTATGCGCCTGCGTGGCGCATTCGGTCCCGACCTGATCGAGCTCGACAGTGTCGATGCGGCCCGGTACGCGGCCAACTCATTTCAGATTATCAGCGAAGGGAGATGTGGTTTGATCCTTCCCTCGGGTTTGAGCTTGAGGACGCTCGCCCAAATTCGGGACCGCGGCGTCGAGCCGATCTCAGTTGACGTGAGCGAGTTTCTCGCCAAGGGCGGCGGCTCTATAAAGTGCATGATTCTCGATCTCGGTCCCACCTCCGAGCTGCCGGACGACAACGGCCCCACGTCGTTTCGGGCGCGTCGCAATTATTCCCACATGTTCCCGCCGGGTTAGTGATCCTATGCCTTCGCCACCTTCATTTCTGCTCCGGGCGGCCGGGCCGAGGGACCATCGGCAGATTCTGCGCCTGGCGCGCGAGCTGGACTCGACCAGTCTACCGACGGATTCCACGGAGCTTGCGGAGGTGCTCGAGCACTCCAAGGCGGCGTTCGCAGGGAAAATAAGCGACCGCGCCAGGGCCAAATACGTATTCGCCGCGGAGGAGATAAGCCGGCGAAGAATCGTTGCCGCTTCCATGATTATCGGCAAGCACGGCACTCCTAGCTCGCCCCACTACTATTTCCAAGTCGACGCGGACGAGCGCTACTCGCACACCCTGCAGCGCATGTTCCGTCATACCTACCTGAGGCTTCGCCACTCGATGGACGGACCGACGGAAATCGGCGGTCTGATTGTGGCTGCCCCGATGCGTGGTCATCCAGAGCGAATCGGCAAGCAGATTTCATGGGTGCGCTTCGCATACATTGCACGCAATCGTCGCCGCTTTGAGCGCCACGTTATCGCGGAAATGCTGCCGCCGACCCAGCCAGGTCATGGAAATCGCTTCTGGGATCACTACGGCCGACTGGTCACCGGACTCTCCTATCGCCAGGCCGATCGGCTCTCGACCCGCGACAAGGAATTCATTCGCGCGTTGTTTCCCGACGCGCCGATTTATGTGTTGATGCTCCCCGAGGAAATTCGCAACGCTATCGGCGAGGTCGGCGAGGATACGCGCGGAGCCCTGCGAATTCTTGAGCAGGCCGGCCTGCGCTACCTGAACCAGATAGATCCCTTTGATGGTGGACCGTACTATGGTTGCGCCGTCAATGAGATTGTACCGGTCAGGAGCTGCTCCAGTTATCGAGCCTCAGCGGGGCCACCCCCCGGCGGCGCGGTGCGTTACCTGATTGCGCGGCAAGATGCGCGCGGATACCGCGCACTCGCATCCACCGCGGAAATGAGGAAAGGACAGATCATCCTTCCTCCTCGAATCTTCGAAATCCTCAAGATCCAAGAAGGTGATCAGGTCGATTGTGTACCTCTAGATGCTTGATGCCGCCGGCATGCTCAGCGAGCGCAGGGACCGGCCATTGATTCTCTTCGCGAAATAGAGGGACTTTGACGAGAGGGGAAGCGCCAACGTCTCTGTTCGACGGAGAAGAAAATCATGAGCGAAATGGGGTTGTTCGAAACGATCCATTCCGCGCGCGCGATCAGACACTTCCGGTCGGACCCGGTGCCCCACGAACTTCTCACCAAGGTTCTGGAGGCGGCGATCCAGGCACCATCCGCGGGAAGCCGCCAGAACTGGCTGTTCGTGGTCGTTACCGATGACGCACAGCGGCGCAATATCGGCGACCTCTACCGCCGGGCGAGTGCGTGGGTTAGGGAGGTCTATCTGAGCAACAGCCGACCAGGCCATATGACCGAGGAGCAATACGCCAGACTTATGGCTGGGGGTGTCTACCTGCACGAGCATATGGGCGAGGCACCGGTTCTGCTACTCCCCTGCCTGCGAGTAACGCCACGCATACTGCCGGCATCAATTCCGCCGGAGGTGCGCACGGAGATGGAGTCGACCGCTCCATGGGTGGCAGGTGCTTCCATCTATCCCGCCGTGCAAAACATTATCCTCGCCTGCCGCGCGCTCGGTCTGGGAACGGTGCTTACCACCAATCACGTGCTGCTCGAAGCTGAGGTCAAACGCGCGCTCGAGCTTCCGGAAGATGTGCGCACTTTTGGGCTAATGCCGATCGGCTATACCGACGACAAGTTCGGCGCGGTCAAACGTCGGCCCCTCAGCGAAGTGGCGCTCCACGATCGCTTCGGAAGTCCGTGGCGCAGCTGAGCGGTCGTCAAGCTACAGCATGCGGGGCGGCTTAAGATCGCTCCCCAGCGTCGCTTTGAACGATTTCGACAGGCGCTCCACCGTCCACGGCTCATCGCCCATCAGGATTCGTTCGGGCGCCAAGTGAGAATAGCGCGTGATCCGGTAGCCCATCGCGCCGAAACATTGCCCATTGACGTACTGGGCTTCGTCGCTCGCCAGGAATACCACTATGGGCGCGACGTTAGCCGGGTCCATGATGGTGTTGGTCGCGCTGCTGGACTCGCGGAAAGGGCCGCCCGGCGTTCTCCCTGCGGGAATCGAATCGGTCATGCGGGTCGAGGCTCCCGGCATGATCGCGTTGACGGTTACGTTATACTTCGCCAGCGCCACCGCGCTGCTGTAAGTCAGTCCGAGGATCGCCGCTTTGGCGGCGGCGTAGTTGGGCTGACCCGGAGCTCCGAGCGCGGCACCGGAAGAGAAGTTGATGATCCTGCCCAGCTTGCGCTCGCGCATGTGGGCCGAGGCTGGCCGCATGGTGCAGTAATGACCCTTGAGATGGACACGAATGACCTCGTCCCATTCTTCCTCGCTCATGTTAAAGATCATTCGATCCCTCAGGATGCCGGCGACGTTAACCAGGATATCGAGCTTGCCGAACTCCTTTATCGCCACATTAACGAGGCCCTCGCCACCGCTCACCGTCGCGATGTCCAGTCGATTGGCAACCGCGACCCCGCCGGCCGCCTTGATCTCTTTGACAACCTCGTCCGCTGGCGTGGTGGGTTCTTCTTTGCCTTCCACCGTCACCCCGCGATCGTTGACCACCACTGCGGCGCCGTTTGCCGCCAATGCCTTAGCGACAGCGCGCCCGATTCCGCGCCCGCTGCCGGTCACCGCTGCTGCTTTGCCATCAAGGATTCCCATTCCTGATCTCCTGGTGCGTCGTAGCGTCCCGTGACTGCCATTGTCGCGCCGCGCGCGACTTATCGGTTCCGAACAACCACTAATTCAGTCCGTACAGTTTTGCGGCCGTATCGCGCACGATCTTGCGCCGATCCAGCTCCGAGATCGTGCTCAGATGGTTCGCCACATAGTCCCGCGAGCGTGGAAATGTTGCCTGCCGATGCGGATAATCCGATGACCACATGATGTTGTCCGACGGGTACCAGTCGAGCAGATTTACGAACACCGGATCATCGATGAAAGTCGCGTAGACCTGCCGCTTGATGTACTCACTGGGCTTGAGCGGCAGCTTGAAACCGCGCGACCCATATTTGTCGATGCGAAAAAGGTAGAAGGGAATCCAGGCCACGTCGTTCTCGGCCGACACGATTTTCAGACGCGGAAATTTCTCGAACACCTTGCCGAAGACCATCGAGGTCAGGGAGCGCTCGATAGGATGAACCATCGAGATGAGCCCCGACATAAATTCGATGCCGCGCATCTCGGGGTTGACCACCTTGCTCGCATGCCCGGCGGTCCCTTTGGCGCCGGTCAGAATGTGCAGCGAGAGCGACATGTCGAGGTCCTGCGCTGCTGCCCAAAACGGATCGTAATCCGGCAGTGAATAGGGCCGGTCCATGGGCGCATCGCCCCAGATCATCGCTCCCGCCATGCCGCGCGTCTTGATGCGCTCAAGTTCCGCAACCGCGGCGGGTATATCTTCCAGGGTGATAAGCCCGAGCGGGATCAAACGCTTGAGATCGTAGGCGCAATAGTCGGTTGCCCAATCGTTGAACGCGCGAAAACATGCCGCCCGAAACTCGGCATCGCCGAGGCCGAACAGCGGCATCCCCATCGAGGTGTAGATAACCTCGGCACTTACGCCGTCGCGATCCTGATCCCGAATACGCTCGGCCGGATCGTGGACCGCCTTGGGAGCCTCGGCGAAGCCGCGTTTCATGAATTCCTGGATTTCCTCGGCTGGCACTCCCGCACTGAAAAACGCCGCGATGGGCGCAGGCGCCAGATCTTCGCAGACGAAATATTCGCCGGGCCGGCCCTCGAGCTTGACCGCGCGCGGTGCCCGGTCGCGAAATTTTCGATCGAGTCTTTCGGCCCACATGGTGGGCGGTTCGACGAAATGCGAATCTGCCGATATGAGCCTGCCATCTGACACGGTTCGTTCCCTCCTCGCTGGCAATGCAGTCGAATGGGCTTAGAAATATTGTGCGACTTTTCCTCCTTAGCGCAAACCGAGGAAGAACGCACACCGCTGGTTCGCCCCCTTGGTCTGCGTCGCATCCGACTAATCGCCGTCCAAAGCGAGCAGAGGTCGGTTATGCGACGTGTAGGTCCGCGCCCCCGCTGACCGGCAGGGTAGCCCCCGTGATGAAGCTCGCTGTGTCGGAAGCAAGAAACACGACCGCATTCCCGATGTCCTCGGGCTGGCCAATACGGCCCAAGGGAATATTTGCGGCGATGCGCTGGCGCTGTTCCTCGCTGGAAATGCGCGCCATCGGCGTTTCGATCGGGCCGGGTGCGATGGCATTAACGCGAATCCCATGGCGGCCGACTTCATAGGCCAGGTCGCGGGTGAGCGCTACCACTCCGGCCTTCGATGCCGCGTACGGGACATGCGGAACCGTGACGTGGAAGGCCGCAATCGAGGCAATGTTTACGATCGCCCCGCGCTTACGGGTGATCATTTCCGGAACCACCTCGCGGCAGCACAGAAACGCTCCCTTGAGATTGACGTCCAGGACGCGATCCCAATCTTCTTCGGTTTGCTCGATCATCCGCCTCACCACCAGCACGCCGGCGTTGTTTACCAGGATGTCGATTTTCTCAAACCGCTCCAGCGTCTCTCGCACGACGCGTCTCACATCGTCGGCCCGCGCAACGTCCGCAGAAACTCCAAGCCCCCGCCTGCCCAGACCCTCGATTTCGGCAAGTACCGCCGCAATCCGGTCCTCCGCCTGCTCAACTACCACGACCTCGGCGCCAGCCCGGGCCAGACACCGGGCAATGCCGCGGCCGATTCCTCGCCCTGCCCCGGTGACGATTGCCACTCGATCGGCGAGCGCTGCGGAAAACGAACTCGTTTCGGATCGTTCAGTCGTCATGTTGCGTTCTCCAAGACCAAAGACTTGTTGCGGCGCCGACAACCTTGCCAGCCGGTGAAAGACCGAAACCGGCCCGATCGCTGGCAATTCGAGGATAAACCGATCTAGAGAGATTATGATGCGCGCCGCGACCGCCGCCAGCCGCGATTGACACTCGTCCGCAGGGAGGCTGTTTAATGGCTACCGGAAGCGAACCCAAATACAAAGTCGTCGTTGAGAAGAACCTCGCGATGCGTACGCGTGACGGGGTAGCGCTGCACGCGGACGTTTACCGCCCCGATGCAGCCGGCAAGTACCCGGTGCTCGTGATGCGCACGCCGTATGACAAGAGCCAGGAGCTCGCGCTTACCGAGAAGGATTACTTCCCCCCGCGCGGCTACGTTCTACTGGTGCAGGACACCCGCGGACGGTTCAGCTCGGAGGGCGAGTTCTATCCGTTCGTCCACGAGGCGGCTGATGGCTACGACGCGATCGAATGGGCCGCGGGGCTGCCCTGGTCGAACGGGAAGGTTGGGATGGTGGGACAATCGTACCTAGCGCTGGTGCAGTACTCTGCAGCGATTAAGGCGCCCCCACACCTGCTGGCAACCTGTCCGGTCTCGGGACCGGTGACCTATTTTGAGAACTGCCTCTACCGCCGCGGCGTGTTCGAGCTGGGCTGGGTGCTTTGTTACTTCACCTTCATGGCGCGCAACACGCTGCTGCGCAAGGGCATTTACGACGCGCACCGGGAGCGCCTGGACAGCTATCTCGCACGCCCCGATATTCCACTGAGCGCGCTCAAGAACGAGGTTTACCTTCATCTGCCGGTGACCGATTGGGCCGAACGGCTTAACGAGGGCGCACCCTATCTCGTCGATATGCTCAAGAACTGGAAAGCGGGACCGTACTGGGGTGAGACCGACTTGCGGCCCCTATGCAAGAACGTGACGGCGCCGGCAATGCATATCGGTTCCTGGTACGATGCGTTCCAGTTCGACACTCTCGCCATGTACACGCAGATGCGCCGCGATGCGCGCAGCGAAAAAGCGCGCCGCGGACAGCGTCTGATCATGGGGCCCTGGGCACATCTTCTGCCGTATTCGGTGCCGACCTCGCACGGCACCGGCGATATCGATTTCGGTCCGGAGGCCAAAGTCGAACTGCTCGCCGACCAGGAGCGGTTTCTTCGCCATTGGCTGGGTGGAACCGAAAGCCAAATCCTCGATGAGCCGCCGGTCAGAATTTTCGTGATGGGCGAGAACCGGTGGCGCGACGAGCGCGAGTGGCCACTCGCACGCACCAACTACACCAAGCTCTTCTTGCACAGCCGCGGCCACGCCAACTCGACCCGGGGTGACGGAGCGCTGTCCTTCGAGGTCCCGCGTGACGAGCCGGCCGACGAATACCTCTATGACCCGAACGATCCGGTTCCCACGCGTGGCGGGACCACCTTGGGACTACCGCCGGGAGTGTACGATCAATCCCAAAACGAGCAACGCGCGGACGTCCTGGTTTATACGGGCGAGCCGTTGGCGAAGGATCTCGAAGTGACCGGGCCCGTCTCGATGCGACTGTGTGCCGCCTCGTCGGCGCGCGATACTGACTTTGTCGCGAAGCTGATCGACGTGCGCACGGATGGTTACGCGCAGAATATCGCGGAAGGCGTGGTTCGCGCGCGCTTTCGCGATTCAGCGTCGGCTCCGACACTGATTACCCCGGGGACCGTATACGACTACGCGATCGATTTATGGTCGACGAGCCACGTCTTCAAGGCGGGGCATCAGCTTAGACTGGAGGTGTCCTCGAGCAACTTCCCGCGCTACGACCGCAACGCCAATACCGGTAATGACCTCTTAACCGACCGCGAACTCAAGTCGGCGCGTCAAAGCGTGTTTCACTCCGAGCGCAATCAGTCGCACGTGGTGCTTCCCGTAATCCCGCGCTAAGCGATGACAACTTTTATGCGCCCGCCTTGAGCCGAACGAGCCTCACCGGTGTCTCGAAAGGGAGCACTCGTCCTCCGGTCGTGGGCGAGGCTTGAAGTTTTATTTCTGGTCGCTGGCGACCGCGGCGCCGGACTGAATCAGCCGGTCGATCTCCGCCGCGCTGTATCCTGCTTCCTTGAGAATTGCGCGGGTGTGTGCTCCGTATTCGGGTGGCACACGCGGCTTCTGCTTCTCGCTCTCGGCGACGAAGATCGGGCTGTTCACGGTTTCAACTACGCCGTGGCCTGGATACTCGCAACTCACGATCGCGCCACATTCGCGCATCTGCGGATCGCGCACCGCTTCGTCGAGAGTCGGCAGCGGTGACCATTTGATGTCGTGAAGGCGAAATTTCTCGCGCCAATGACCTAACGGTTTCGATTCGAACTGCGACATCAGGATCGCGTGCAGCTCGGCGGCGTTCTCCCTGCGAGCCTGTGCAGTCGCGAACAGCGGGCTCGTGGCGAGATCGGGTTCGCCCAGGGCCTCGCACAGCCGAGCGTACTCGCGCTCGGGATCGAGCAGCGCGATGATCATCGCGTGCTGATCGCTGCTGGGATACGCGGCGATTAGAGGGTTCATCGGACGAGCGCCGGGCTTGCGCTCGGGAAACCTGGCCGCACACAGCTTGGCCTGGATATCGACACTGTTGGCCCACGCACCCGCCGCCATCAGTGAGGTGCTCACCTTAGAACCCTTGCCGCAGCGCTCGCGGTTGTACAGCCCGAGCATGATCGCGCCGAACAGGGTTGCTGCCGTCGGATGGTCGCCGATCGCCGGCCGTGCGCCGGCAGGGCTGCCATCCGCGCCGGTTACGCTCGTCATCAGACCGGAACGCGCCCAGTATGCGAGCCCATCGTAGGCGGGCGCATCCGCATCCTCCCCCTTCTCGCCGTATCCGGTGATGAGGGCATAGATCAGGCGCGGATTGACGGGCTGAAGGTCTTCCCAAGTCAGCTGGAACTTTGCAAGCAGCGAGGGCTGGAAGTTGGTCACGAACACGTCCGCGCCGGCCACCAGCTTCAGGAGCGCCGCGCGGCCCGCAGTCTTGGTCAGGTCGAGCACAATGCTGCGTTTATTGCGGCTGGTCAGAAGCCAGGTGTAGTGGAAGTCGGTGCTCGGATATCCCGGAACCGAGGAAAAAGTGCGCCACAGGTCGCCATCCGGCGGCCGTTCGATCTTGACCACATCGGCGCCAAAGTCCGAGAGAATGGTGGCGGCCGCCGGTCCGGCGACATAGGTGGCGCAGTCGATGACTTTGAGGCCGGCGAGGGCTCCTGCGTCTGGATCCATACGAGTCTAGCTCCCCAAAAATGTCCGCGTTGCCTTGGCTCTCCCTCGCGCGGTGATCGCCGCTAGGAGCTGCCGGAGGTCGTTGGGCAGAGACTCGCTTTTTCCCCCCGCCGAGTGCAAGAGACACCCCAGTGGAAAACCGACGAGCTTGATCCGGATCGACAAAACCTAGAGGACGTTCAAACGGCGCCTCAACGCTGCCGTTGATCGAATTGCAGAATCGTCCCGTCGGGATCCTCGAACAAACAGGTCAGCACCTTTCCGCCCCCTTGTTCACCGTAGGCGACCGAATCGGCGGCGTACGGCGGCACAAGGATCTTCACCCCCGCGCTCTTGAGCTTCTCCACCCTCTTCTCGAGGTCGTCCACCCCGAAGGCGAAGTGATGAAGTCCGACCTGATGAAGCCGCAGCGGCTTGCCCGAAGGCTCTCGGCCCAAGGTTTGCGAGAGCACGAGGAATCCGCCGTCCTTACCCCAGCGCAGGTAAACCGCGTGACGAGAGCCCGACCCGACCTTTTCTTCGCTATCGAGCATCACCTCGAGGCCGAGTAGATCGCGGTAGAACGGGAGCGAGCGGGCCATGTCGCTGACCCCGATCGCGACATGCGAAATTCCTTTCATGAGATTCTCCTTAAAAAAGATGGTCTTCCGCCTGAAGCAGAACAGATCAACAATCGAGATTCCTCAGGCCATAAGGTTCGAGGTGACTCGTTTGTCCAGGCGCTGATCAAAATAATTCGCCAGCGTTGTAAAAAAACAGGGCCGCAGCAGTGTCGACGCGCGCGGCCCTTCAATCGGTCAAAAATCGCACCTTGGTCGGGGTGTGGCTCCAGTTAGTTAAGATCGATGTTGTAGAGCCTGGCTGCGTTGTCGCATACGATCTTGCGCGTCACCTCTTCCGGCACCCCCTGGAAATCCTGCTGGATGACCTTGAGCGAATTCGGCCAGGTCGAATCGGTATGCGGGAAGTCCGACGCCCACATGTAATTGTCCTCGCCGAAGAACCGATATGTCATCGGCCCAATCGCGTCGTCCTGGAAGGTTGCCCAGACGTTTCGGCGCACGTACTCGGACGGTTGCATCTTGAGCTTGGTGTCCTCGCGCATAGTGCCGAATTTCCCGTACATATGGTCGCTGCGATACATGAAATGCGCGATCCAGCCGGTGTCGTTCTCGGCCGACACGATGCGAAGCTCTGGAAAGCGCTCGAACACTTTGCCGAAGATAAAACTCGAGAGGGTGCGTTGCACCTGATACACGGGCTGCATCGTTCCGATCAGCATCTTGACGCCGCCCAGCAGGACATTGCTTTCCTCGCGGTTCTCGCGCTTTTCGTCCCGATTGCGCCCCTTCTGATCGCGCTGGGTGATGACGTGCAGCGACAGTGGCATCTTCATTTCCTGCGCCGCGGCCCAGAATGGATCGTACAGCTCGGCATAGTAGGGCTTGTCCTCCGGCGGCACTCCCCAGATCATCCCGCCCTTGAGTCCCAGCTTCGCGCAGCGCTCCAGTTCCTGGACCGCCAGGGGTATGTCGTCGAGGGAGATGAGTGCGACCGGATGCAGCCGCTTGGGGCTGTACGAGCGGAATTGCCCCACCCAGTCGTTGTAGACAGAGAAACACGCGCGGCGCAGGTCATCATCATCGAGACCGAACAGCGGCATGCCGAGCGTCGTATAGATCACCTCGGCCTGCACGCCGTCGATGTCCTGGTCCTTGATTCGTTCGGCCGGGTCCCATCCGCTCGGACGGGCCGCCTCGTAGCCTTTCTTCAAATGCTCCTTCAGCTCTTCGCCGCTCTTACCGATCCCGAAACCGCCGGCCACCGGAAAGGGCCGAACCCCGGGCGCAATGAAAAGGTAGCCCTTGCCGCTTTCGCTCTTAACGACTTTGGGCGCTCGATCGCGGAATTTGTTATCGAGGCCCTTCTCCCAGAGATCGGCCGGCTCCATCATGTGAGAGTCGGCGGAAATCACCCGCATTGTCATTGGAGTCCCTCCTGAATTTTAGTGAAGGCTGTTCGTCTTGCGGCACTCGCCTAATGGGATGTATTGCACCTCACGGTGTTAACGGCAAGGCTGCCGTTTCACCGCGATTGACAGGGAAAGGGGACTGGGACTAGTCCCGGTCGGAGGAGAACCCCAGATGGAACGAGCATCGCAAGCCGCGGCCCCTGCCTATGCTCCGCTCGAAGTGGGACCCCGCACGATCCCAATGCCTACCCATGTCAGTCCCGAGGCGCAGCAATACATCGCGATGCCGCGGCTCAACTTATTGTCCGCCGACAAGTATCCCGACCCACAAGACAAGGAAGGGTGGCGCAGGAACATCGCCGAAGTGAACGGGATGATGAAGATGATGGAGGAGATGGTTCTCCCTCTCTGCCCGGTAAAGATTGAACGCACCACCATGAACGGAGCACGGGTCGCAGTGGTAACTCCCAAAAGCATCGCACCGCTGCACCAGAATCGGGTGCTGATGAATATCCATGGCGGCGCGTTTGTATATGGTGAAGGAATGATCGTGGAGGCCGCGGTCGCCGCCCATCTGGGACAGATCAAAGTGATTGCGGTGGATTACCGGGTTCCGCCGGACCATTGCTTTCCCGCCAACCTGGAAGATACCACCGCCGTCTATCGCGCGCTGCTCGAGAGCCATCGTCCCGGTTCCATCGCAATCTTCGGCACCTCGGCGGGAGGGACCTACACGGCGACGACCGTCGTCAAGCTTCGCCAGCTTAACCTTCCTTTGCCTGCGGCCGCGGGAATCCTCACGCCGGCCTGTGATCTGAGCGGGAACGGCGGCGACACGACGTTTACCAACGACGGAATCGACAGCGCGTTATCGGGAGCCCGCCCCCGCGAGGGCACCGGACCGAGCGCGCTGTTTGTCGGCAACCACGATCCGAAGGACCCGCTCATTTCACCGATCTATGCAGACTTCAGCACGGCCTTCTGTCCGACCTACTTCCTGGCCGGGACCCGCGACTTTCTCCTCTCTTCGACCGTCCTGCTTCATCGCGCGGTGCATCGCGCCGGAATCAAAGCGGAGCTTCATGTGTTCGAGGCGATGTCGCACGGCTTCAATATCATGGCGCAGCTTCCGGAAGCCCGTGAAGCAACGCTGGACATGATCCGATTCTTTGACGAGTGCATGGATGCGGCCGCGGTTTGACCGCTGCTTAAACTACAATTCAAGCGAGGTGCACAGACGATGAAAGCGATGGTGATGGAAGAAATCGGAAAGCCCATGGTGGTGAAGGAGTGGCCGGAGCCCAAGTGCCCTCCCGACGGGGCGATCGTGCGCGTGGAAGGCAGCGGCATCTGCCGTTCGGACTGGCATCTATGGCAGGGTGACTGGGGTTGGATCGGGTTCAAGCCCCGAATGCCCACCATCCTGGGCCACGAATTCGCCGGGGTGATCGAAGAGGTCGGCAAGGACGTAAAGACACTCAAGGCCGGCGCGCGGGTGGTGGTTCCACTCGCGCAAGGGTGCGGCGTATGCGACGACTGCCGCACCGGCCATTCCAATCACTGCATGGGCGCAGGGATGGGGGGATATGCACGCTACGGTGTCCTCAGTCACGCCGACTACAACTACGCGCCGCTTCCTGACAAGGTAAATTTCGTGGAAGCGTCAGCGATGGGCTGTCGTTACGTTACCGCGTTTCACGCAATTCTTGACCAGGGGCAGGTCAAGGCCGATGAGACGGTGGTGGTGTACGGATGCGGCGGCGTCGGGCTGTCGGTGATCCAGATCGCTTCGGCGCTCGGCGCGCGCGTGATCGCGGTCGATCTCGATGATCGTAAGCTGGAACTTGCCAAGCAGGTTGGTGCCAACGATGTCGTCAACGGCAAGAAGACCGACCCGGTCAAGGCCGTGATCGAACTGACTCGCGGGGGTGCTGACGTCAGCGTGGATGCGCTCGGTATCGCCGTCACCTGCCGCAACGCAGTCCTAAGTCTCCGCAAGCGCGGTCGTCACGTTCAGGTCGGGCTCACCACGCAGAGCGAGAACGGCGAAGTCGCACTGCCCGTGGATCAGATCGTGTTCAAGGAAATCCAGTTCTCGGGGTCGCTCGCGATCCAGTCGTTCCGCTATCCCGCGATGCTGAGCATGGTCGAGCGCGGGCTCCTGCAGCCCAGGAAATTGATCACCGAGACGATCCCACTGGAGAAGGCATTCGGGGTACTCGAGCAGATGTCCAAATTCGAAAACGTCGGCATCAGCGTGATCAATCAGTTCTAGCCCGCACGGCCGTTTTGGTTGGATATCCTCGCTAAGCGGGAAGGCCACCGAGACACGAAGGCACCAGGAGGGAACCAGCCTGCGGCAGAACTGCCATTGTCCCCTGGGGTCTTCGGAGTCTCGGTGGTTGGCCGGCCGCTTTTTCTCCCGCGGCCGATGAGGATCGTTGTGGGGACTATTTGCGCGGCGTCATTCCCTCGAGAATGTCGACCTTGCCGGCGAAGTCCTCGAGCTCAACTTCGGTGGTCTCCAGGATGCTGGCGGTTTGCCGCCAGTGACCGATTATGATCAGCAACTCGATTATTTCTTGCGCGCTCAGGTGCCGCTTGAGGGCTTCGAGCGTCGGTCGCGAGGCTTTGACGTTCGCGTTCACCTCGTCGGTAAATTGCAGCACCAAGCGCTCGACCTCGCTGAAACAGTGGGCAGGTTGCCAATTCTCGATGGCCGCAATCTGCTCGTCGGTCACCCCAACATGCTTTGCCGCCGGAACGTGCTGCGTCCATTCATAGACCGAATGGCAGTCCTTGGCGGTGCGAAGAATCGCTATCTCGCGGAGCTTTGGATCGATCGCGATCTGGGTAAAGAGTGCATTACTCAAGCGGCTGCGTTGACGAAATATGCCCTGAGCGTTGGCGGTCATCCTCTGTACGTTGAGCACAATCCGTCCGGATTTGAGAATCTTGAGAACCTCGGGAGAAGCGTCTTTGTCCTCGAGATAGGGTAGCAGTGCCATTGTAGCCCTCCGGATGGTAGTAGTCGGCGGCCCTCGGTGTGCGGCGCCACCGCAGCAGCGCGTCTGCACCTCTGTAGATCGGTTCCGCATCGAATTACCAGCGCCGGCACCCGAAGCCTTACACTGTCACGAGATTGACGCCGCGCGCTGCCTAGGTGCTAAGAAGGATCTCATCAGGTGGGAGAGCGGATCGAAAACCGACACGGAGGAAAGCCATGTCACTACTGACCGGCGGCGGCGACCACCTCTACGAAGTCATCGCAGAATGGGGCGAAATGCCCAACAAGTGGACCTACGACATCGCCGGGGTCGCCGTCGACTCCAAGAGCCGCGTCTATATGTTCAATCGTGGGGACACCCCGGTCGTGGTTCTCGATAGCAGCGGAAAGTTCCTTCAGAGCTGGGGCGACAAGGAGATGTTCCCGCGCGCCCACGGAATTACGATTGGCCCAGACGACAGCGTCTGGCTTACCGATGTTTTCGACCATACGGTGCGAAAATGCACGAGCGACGGGAAGGTCCTGATGACGATCGGCGTGAGCGGCCGGCCCGCCAGAGCGATGAGCGGCGAGCCTTTCAATCAGTGCACTCACGTCGCCATTAATCCGCACACCGGCGATCTCTTCGTCTCCGACGGGTATCTCAACCCCAAGGTCCACAAGTATTCTCCGGATGGCCGCCTGCTCTACTCATGGGGCCAGCCGGGCAACGACCCGGGCCAGTTCAATTTGCCGCACAACATCGCCACCGACCGCGATGGCTATGTCTATGTCGCCGACAGGCACAACAATCGAGTGCAAGTGTTCACGCCTAACGGCAAGCTCGAACACATCTGGACTGGGATGGCGATGCCGTGCGGCCTGTGTATCGACACACGCAGTGCGGAGCAGCTCTGCTACATCGGTGAGCTCAGCTCGGTTTGGTGGACACAGGGGCTGGCGGATTTCTGGGAAGCATGGAACCGTCCAGGCATGGGCCCACGCGTCAGCATCTACTCGCTCGACGGAAGGCTGCAGGCGCGCCTGTGCGACAATGGTCAGGGCGACGGTCGCGGTCAGCTAGTCGCTCCGCACGGGATTGCAGTCACTCCAGAGGGCGACATCCTCGTCGCGGAAGTGTCTCACACCATCCTCGGCAGCAGGCTCAAGCCCTCCAGACCGGTACGAAACTTCCTGCGTCTGGCAAAAGTCAAGAAATCGGAACGTCAGACCCACGTGTGACGTCCACCGCAAACATTCTGACCGCCGCCAAACCACGGCGGGCTATCACCGTTGACACCTGGAAGTAACCGTAATGGACAATCCAACGGTAGTGTTCCCGCGTCCGCGCCAAGTCACGATCGAGAATCGCCAGCGGCCCCGACCCCACGAGGCTGAGCTCCTGATCGAGACCCATGTAACCCTAATCAGTATGGGGACCGAACTGACCATTCTCGCCGGCCAGTTTCCCGAGCGTTCGGCCTGGGCGAATTACGGGCGCTTTCCGTTCTTGCCTGGCTACTCGAACATCGGGCGAGTGGTCGAGGTCGGCGCAGGGCTTGACAAGGATTGGATCGGTAAGCGGGTCGCGACACGCACACCGCATGCCCGGTGGGTGATCGCGCCCGCCCACGGCGCCATGGGCGTCCCGCCCGCCGTGAGCGACGCGGATGCCGCACTTTTTGCAATTGCCGCGATCGTGATGAACGGAATCCGCCGCGGAAAGCTGGTCTGGGGGGAGACCGTGGTGTTTGGCCTGGGCGTCCTTGGTCAACTCGCGGTCCGCTTGGGCGAATTGGCCGGCGCGCGCAAAGTCTTCGGCATCGACTTGGCCGACTCGCGCCTGGAGCTACTTGTGAAATCCCCTGCGGTCGTCGGCCTCAATCCGCGCACGGACGACCTGGTAAAGACTGTGCAGGAGCGCAATCACGGCCGGCTCGCCGATGTTGCATTTGAAGTGACGGGTGACCCGACGCTGATTCCTGCCCAATTCGAGGTACTGAGCCGCGAGGGCCGCTTGGTCGTCCTGAGCAGTCCGCGCGGGCCGACCACGATCGACTTCCATGACCTTTGTGATTTCCCCGGCTTCGCGATTGTCGGCGCACACGAAATGACTCATCCGGCGGCCGAGACGCCGGGAAATCCCTGGACTCATCGGCGCCACTTCGAGCTGTTCTTCGATCTGATCGTCGCAGGGCGCCTTGAGGTGTCATCGCTGGTACGGAATAATTTTTCTTACCTCAGTGCAGCGGAAGTTTATTCCAACCTGTTGGCCGACCGCTCCCGCTTCATGGCAGTGACCTTGGACTGGAAGAGCGAGTAAGGCCGCGGTTGCGGCATGGCTTAGCTGGCGACCGGCGAGACATCGACGCTTGGGTTCGACGGCAAGTTACACTCCTCGAGACCTGCCAGTCCTCGGCCGCCCTAAGCTGTCGTAGCTCCCTTACTTAAGGCGACTTGACCACAATCCGAGCGGGGCGCTACGAGATTGGTTATGCGTGCAAAGACACAGCGTACATCAATTTTTCTATTAGCACTGCTGGCGGCAGCGCTTGTGGGGCCGCAAACGGCCCGCGCCGAGATCTCCGCACGCGACGCGCGCGCGCTCGCCGACGCCAAGTTGATCTACATCGCCACGGTCCGCAAAGACGGCAATCAGAGTAAGGCGGCGCCAGTGTGGTTCACGCTAAGTGCCGACAACCAGGCAATATTGATCCAGACCGGCCCGCAGACCTGGAAGGTCAAGCGTATCAAACGTGGCAGTCCAGTGCTGGTTTGGATCGGCACGGCCGGAGGACCGGCATTCCTCGGGAAGGCGGAGATCACCCCGGATGCTGGCGTGCAGAAGAAAATCCTCACCGACATGCACGCGAAATACTGGGAGAATCGCGTGCTGGGGGTGGGTCCCTCGGCCGAGCGCTTCAAGACCGGGGACCGGCTCGCGATAGTCATAACACCGGTACGCGACTTGCCAGATGGCTTCAGTTCCGCTCCCGGCAGCCCCGCGCCAAAGCTCGAGAGCTCTGGCTCGAACTCGTAGTCTCTTCAGTCCCGACTAGGCTGGCAAGTTGAGGTCGTAGCACTCGACCAGGTTGTCGTGCAGCACCAGATTTCGCTCCTCCTCGTCAAGCTCAGCGGTGTGCTCTTGAATCACCTCGCGCGAGCGGGGCCAGGTTGAATCGAAATGCGGGAAATCGTTCGCCCACATCAGGCGACGCACGTTACACAAATGGCGCAGCCTGAAGGCCATCAGATCATCCTGGAACGTGAGGTAGACGTTGTGACGGAAGTACTCGCTGGGAGCCTTGGACAAGGGTTCGGTCTTGATGTGATGACGATGGTGATCGTAGGCGTAGTCCATCCGGTACATAAAATGTGGCACCCACCCGGCATCCGCTTCGGCACAAATTAGCTTGAGCGTGGGGTGGCGTTCAAAGACACCACCGAACACGAACATCGCCAGTAGATCCTGGTTGCCACGTACCAGGTTCATCCATCCGTTCAACTTGGTATTCACCCCGCGGTTGCCGTCCGAGTAGGGGCTGTCGGTAGTCTCATTCGGGTTGCGACGACCGGCCAGATGATGGAACGTCACCGGCAATCGGAGATCGATGCACGCATCCCAGAAGGGGTCGTAAAGCCTGCTGTCGTAATCCTCCTCGCTCGGCCACCCGGGGAGCATCACGCCTCGCAGTCCGAGCTCCTTGATCTTGCGCGCCTCCGCAATGGAATCGTCTACGGTTCGCAGCGAGACCTGGCCTACCCCCAGCAGGCGCTCCGGCTGAGTTGCACAGAACTCAGCCAGCCACAGGTTGTACGCGTCCATGCACGCTTTTCGGTAGTCGTAGTCGAGATGCTTGCACAGCACCATGCCGACGCTCGGATACAGGATTTCGGCGCCGATGCCATCGCGGTCTTGGTCGGCAAGGCGTACCGCCGGATCCCATCCGCCACGCTGCAACCACCCGCGGTTAACGCGTTCGAGATTCGCGATCGCGACTGGATCTATGCCCGCCGCCGAAAGCAGAGTCACTGAGATCGGGCGGTCGATACCGTCGACAACATAGACGTCGCCGCGTCGGCTGTCGTGTTGCATGTGGGGCGCCCGGTCTTTGAAACGACGGTCGATGCGGGACAGATAAGCGTCGGGCGGTTCAGTTACGTGCGAATCGGCGGAGAGGACCGGCTTCAACATTGACGGTTTCCTCCTGAACTGCGATTTGCTACCCGGCTTCGGCGCGCGCCCGGCGAGTAGAGCAACCTCTTCATTCGACTTACCCCGGCCCGTGATGTTGAATCGAATCTGCAAAAAGGACGATTCAAAGTCAAATCAGTCTTCAGTTAGTCAGCACGGATGGCCCCGGGGCGGACAGGAGCGCGTGCAAGCATTGACCTAACCGTAAGGAGTCCGGCTATGAAGCGAAGCATCAACCGCATCCTGGTTTCGCACGCAGGCAGCCTGCCCCGGCCCGAAGACTTGCGGACGATGCTGGCAGCCAAGCAGGGCGGACGATCGGACGACCCGGATGCTTTGCAGCAGAAGGTACGAAGTGCGGTCGCGGAAGTCGTGCGGGCTCAGGCTGCCGCAGGAATCGACATAGTTAATGATGGTGAGCTCTCGAAGGTCAATTTTACCAGTTACGCTCGCGAGCGCTTGAGCGGCATCTCACAGCGCCGCAACGATTCCGGTCAACCTGCATTCAAGATCTGGGGGCGGGACGAGGCGGAATTCCCGGAGTATTTCGCCAGAATCAACTTCGGCATCGGTGGGGCAGAGTGCGACGGTCCGCTGAAGTATACGGGGCAGGAAGCGGTGCGTGGCGACATCGAGAACTTCAAAGACGCGCTCAAGGGGGTGAAGGTCGAGGAGGCGTTCCTGCCCGCGGTGGCACCGGGAACGATCGAGCACTGGCTAGGAAATAAGTACTACCCGAGCGACGAAGCCTATCTCTCAGCGATCGCCGACGCCATGCACGAAGAGTACACCGCTATTACGGGGGCAGGCCTGATTCTTCAGATTGACGACCCGGACCTTGCCGACGGGTGGCAACTCCATCCGGAAATGGATGTAGCCGCTTACCGCAAATTTGCAGCCTTACGCATCGAAGCGCTCAATCACGCGCTCCGCGGAATTCCCGCGGAGCGTGTTCGTTTTCATATGTGTTGGGGGAGCTATCACGGTCCGCACAAGTATGACATCGCGCTCAGAGACATCGTCGACCTGATCCTCAAGGTGAATGCCGAATGCTACTCAATCGAGGCTTCCAATCCGTGCCACGAGCACGAGTGGCGGGTCTGGGAGGAAGTGAAGCTGCCGGAGGGGAAATCGCTGATGCCGGGGGTGGTTGGCCACGCGAGTGATTTTGTCGAGCATCCGCAGCTGGTGGCCGAGCGCCTGCTCCGCTACGCACCACTGGTAGGGCACGAGAACCTCATGGCCGGAACTGATTGTGGGCTGGGCACCAGGGTGGGCCATCCCAAAATTGCCTGGGCGAAGTTCCATGCGATGGCCGAGGGCGCGCGCCTAGCCACCCGGCAGCTGTGGAAGAACTAGCGCGAGTAGTCGATAGAGCGCCCTCTGCTGGTTCGATTCTACGAGGTCGAGCCAACGCCTCTCGGCGGGCATTGACGGTTTCTGATTCGACCGGCCGGCAGCTCGGCCATATCGTGAGGATGGGCGCCGTTGATTAGCTGTTCGTCGCTGCGCAAGCAGCGTCCAGTCGGTCAGGAATGCGAGAGCGGTGGCGATACCCTCACCGACGCCGACCGCCGCCCGCTCCAACAAAAAGTGGGACGGCTTACCTCATGAGACGGAAGGAGCTTCTCAATCTGCGTGATGCCGGCGCGATATGGGATTTCCGCCCCACCTCGGCGTGGCGTTTTACCCCACCCCCAAACTGACCCAAGCCTCTCCCGCTGTTACAGCGTCACAGAACTCGGAGATCGTCGCTCTTCGATTAGGGTTCCCAATCAATCGGCCCGATAACGTCCAGCGGGTGCTCGTGTCCGGGTCCAGGTCTTGCCCCGAGACCCGTTCGTGGTCTCGTTGGAGTATACGACCGCGATCCTGCGCATTGGTCTATGAGCCGAGAGACGCCTCGCCGCCAAGAGCTCAATGTGAAGCCGTATGAGTTCTCAGCTCTGGCCTACCGAGCAAAGGCGGGTGGTGCGATACTTGGGATGTTAGCTTCTCTGTTGCTAACCGCGATTGTCCTAAGCGTTAGCCGTTGGCCCGCCATTATTTCGGCGAGGGTCAAGCGATTCAGAGTCGCCCTGACAATGTGGCTTGAGCGTTTTCGCCGGATTCCCAGCCCATGGGGGCTGATTCCGCGATCACATACGGGACCCCTGACATCGGCATCGTCATTTGCTTTCCGCGAGTCCAAAAATCGTCCGGTTCACGCAGTTGGGAAGTTTCGGGGAGAAGTGGATGAACCCAATTTGCGTGAATTTCTGAGACCGCGGGTTCACTCGCTCCGTGTCCGCTGGAAGCGACCGTCGCCCTCGGGGCGAGCCGAATCGCTGGGACTCTCGGTCGTTAGGGGTCTGGCTGCCTCACGGCTGATGCTCGACCCCGACCGCACGCTCGAGGTTAACTGCGGGAATTGTCGGGCGAAGTTCCGCCCCTGGTACGGCGCTAACGATTCCGGCGTACAGACGATTCACGTGAATAGGTGCGGCCTGTGCGAAGGCGACCCCTTGATGAAGCTCATGTACGAGGATTGTGGGTTGCAGCTGGTTGCGCGCGTCACCAACCGTGAAATTCGCAAGACGATCAGTCAGTTGCGTTGATGCCCCGCCCTCAGTAGCGAACTACTCGACGTCGGTAAAATTAGGCCTGAACGGCCACGAATCCTGTCGTCCGACCCTTCGAATCGATTTGATGTGAGGGGGCTGCGATTGGAGGCCGGACTCCTTGCAGAGCCAGAAGGCTCTCCGAAGAAATTCTGGTTGCCGCGCCCGGCTTTCCTACCTCTGTCTTGTGAACCGCCTCTATTCCGCGCGGTCGTCGGCCGCCTCGAGTGGGGTTGAGTTGCGTCTCCCGCCGCGGAGTTTCCTTCCGACAACGCGTAAGAAGCCATCCACGTATCTGGCCGCGTATTTTAGGTAGGCGAATTGTACCGAACTCAGGTCAAGCTTTTTTTGATTTACAAGCAACACATCGGAGTTATCTCTCCGCGAAAACACGATCGGCAACCAACCCAAATCTATCAGCCGGTTGAGCGCGGCCCTGACCTTGGAGGTCAAATCGAATTCCGTTTTGAAGTCATGAAATGCGACGGTCATCTGATCTATCCGGTCCAGGATGTCATTGGGCAAGGTTTGGAGAAGTTCGACCTCGGAACCCTCGATATCGACTTTCATCAAATTTATTTGCTCTATACGGCAGGTCTCCATGAACCGCTGGAAGGTGATCCCGTCCACCTCTATGGAACCTATTCCCCTTCGCGGTAGAGGCCGAAGACTGTGAGACTCTGAATAGGTGGAGACGTGCAAGCGAACCGGAGCGTCGACCGGAGTGATTGCACAGTTTAAGACGGACACCAGGTCGGATTGACGGATGCGTGAATATGACAGAGGGTGGGGTTCGGCCCCGTAGCATCGGCAACCAGAACGTCGGCTGATCTCGGCGGAGAACTCCCCCAGATGCGCGCC
>DASXMJ010000119.1 GCA_036495685.1 Candidatus Binataceae bacterium
ATTATGCAGAGGCATTCGAACAGCATCACCAGGTCGAAGGACTCGTCTGCAAATTGGAGATCGGCGGCATTGCCGCAGATCAGTGTGACTCCAGCGGGCGTGAGATGGCGAGCTTCTGCGATGCGTTCCTCGATTGCATCGATTCCAAAGATAAGTTCCGGTCGGGCACCCCAATGGATGAACTGGCGGATCCATCCGCCCTCTCCACAACCGATGTCCAGAAGCCGAAGCCCGTGGAGCGAGCCCCGGAGATGGCGGGACACCTCCATCAGCACCGCCCTTTCGATTTCCTGAAACTGCATCATGGCGGATTCTCAAGACGTTGACTTCGTCGGAGAAATCACCCAGGTGGATTGCGCCGGGCAGACTCTTACCATGTTGTCTGCGAACCGAGCGCCCGGGAATAAAGCGCAGTTCAGTGAAGAACAGAATCATCAGGATCCAGAGTTAAGGCAGAAGCGGGAGCGAAGGTGACGGAATAGCTTCGGCCCACGACCAAAATCGGGTGCCAGGCCGTTCAGCGGCAAGACGCGCGTCAGATTGAAATTTCAAATTGAGAAGATCCGGCCTGGCCGTTTCCGATGGTGGTTCCCTGACTCGGCGTCTCCCCGTCCTGTCCGTTAAGCTCCAGCCCTCTGGTGGTTGACGTCTTGTGGTCAAGCACTCCGGCGACTTCACAAAGGCCTCGGCGCAAATTCTACAGAACTCAGACGTTGGTTCGTGACCCGAACCACTAGTAGCTGGTCCCTCAAGATTCGGTCCTTATCCAAGGCGCTTGGGATGGCGAACTGTCCTTGACAGCGCTTGTCGAGGTACGATATTGAGAATCACTCTCAATTAGCTATGACAACTTTCGAACTGTTCCTTACGACGATGGCGGCGGCGACGATTGCGGTCGCGTGCGTGGGCGGGGCGCGTGCGCAGGAGGAGCAGGAAATCCGCTTCGAAAACCACAAGTTCACGCCTCAGACGCTGACCGTGCCGAGCGGCCAGAAACTGACCATCAAGGTGGTCAACGACAGCAAGGAAACCATCGAGTTCGAGAGCTTCAAGCTCAATCGCGAGAAGGTGGTGACACCCGGTGAAACCATCACCGTCCGTCTCCCTGAGCTGAGCGCCGGGGCTTACGACTTCTACGACGATTTTCACCAGGACGTGCCGGAAGGCAGCATCGTCGCAAAATAGTGTTGGCTTCGGATGCGTCGAAACCTTCAGCTCGGGTCGGTTTTCTCGATGCTCGCACTCTTGGTGGCAATTCAGCTGGTGCCTTCGGGGCTGACTAACCCTCCCTCGAAGGGCGAGGTTTCCGCACCGCCCGAAATCCAAGACACGCTGCGGCGCTCTTGCTACGACTGTCATTCCAATCAGACTCAATGGCCCTGGTACGGTCACGTTGCGCCGTTCTCGTGGGCGGTCGCTCGGGACATTGAGCTGGGCCGTCGGCAACTCAATTTCTCCGAGTGGAGCGATTACTATCCCGCCACTCGCAGGCGAAAGCTCCAGTGGATGGGACGTGCGCTCCAGCAGGAGGTGATGCCACCCCTGTCCTACCGGCTGATTCATCCCTCCTCGCGCCTGAGCCCGCAGGTCCGGGCGCAACTTGAGCGTTGGATCGATACGGAACTTGTGTCGGTCACCGCATCCTCCGCATCGAAAGCAGGTGATTGACTTGAAGTCAGTTTGTCGTTGGTTACGTTTAATTGGAGCGTTTGCCGCCCTCGTACTGTTCAACCCGGGCTACGCTCTAGCGCAAATGGACGCATTCGAGTTCGAGGTTTACCCGTACAAGACCCTGGGACGCGGGATGGTTGAGCTCGAAACCCTGAATTCAGTGGTGGCGAACGGACACAACTCCGCCGGCGCAGGTACCTCGGCTGGTGATTTCCCCAGCCAGGGCATGTGGCGCAACGCATACGAGCTAACTTACGGCTTGACCGATCGCATCGAGGCGGCAGCGTACCTAAACCTCGCCCAGGTCCGCGGTCATGGACTGTGGTACGCAGGTTCCAAGTATCGGCTGCGGGGACAGCTATTCGACGAAAACACCCTCCCGGTTAACCTGGGATGGTACCTGGAACTGGAGTGGTGGAAGACTCCGCAATTCGACGACGCCAACCTGGAACTCGAGTTGAAGCCGATCATCGAAAAAGACTTCGGCCGCCTGTCGCTCGTCGCGAACCCGCTTTTCGAGAAAGTTTTGTCCGGAGTGGGCCGAAACCAGGGGTTCGAATTCGGCTACCGCAGCGGAGTCTACTATCGATGGCTGCGCCATCTGTCGCCTGGCGTCGAATTCTACGGGGGGGTCGGCCTGCTCGACGACACCGACCCTCTTCAGGAACAACAGCACTACATTTTCCCGGTGCTGTGGGGCGAGCTGGCCAACGGAATCGAGTACAACATCGGCCCCGGCTTCGGGCTGACCCCAAACTCGGACCACGTGGTCGTGAAATTCAACATTGAAGTGGAAAAGTACCTCAGCGCGCTATTGGGCCCGTCGCCCGACAATTCGTGGTTCTTCTAGGGTGGTCCGCCGCGCTCGGAAATCACCGCCGCCTCCGAAACGACCTGCTCTTTCGCGGTTGGTTTCGGCATGGGATCTGAGCGAAACCAGCGCGGACTAGAAAATGAGGCGGCGTTTGCTCTGAAGGCCGCATTGTTACCCTCCGGCAACGCCCGGCTGCGGAAATAATTTGCCTTAGACCCGCTTTCCAGCAATCCTTTCGCCAGAACCTTCCGACTGGCCCTTCCCGATGAATTTGATGGATCCCGGAAAGACCAGAGCCGTCGCTTTTTATGTATCGATGCTGGTCGCGGCTGCCGGAATTTACCTTGGCATCCGCCTTTACGGCGAAACTCTGTTGCCGGACCAACCCGTCGCAACCCTGTCTGTCTTGCCCTCGCGAGCGGTTGGCCATCAGCCCGACGTGCTGATGCACGTCTTGCTCGCGCTGGTCGTGGTGATCGTTCTCGCGCGCGCGGTTGGCTCCCTGTTTGCCTACTTTCAACAGCCGCCGGTCGTGGGAGAGATCATCGCGGGAATTCTGCTCGGCCCGTCGCTGCTGGGGCGGGTTACCCCTGGTGTTGCCGGTTACTTGTTTCCGCCGACCGTCGTGCCGGTGCTCGGAGTTCTCGCCGAGATCGGCGTGGTCCTGTACATGTTTCTGGTCGGATTGGAACTCGACACCAGCTTGTTGCGTCGACGTGGCCATGCCGCGGTTGCCATTTCACACGCGAGCATCGTGGTCCCGTTTCTCGCCGGCGCGTTCCTCGCCTTGTACCTGTATCCGCGGCTTTCCTCGCGCAGCGTTTCATTTACTTCGTTCTCTCTGTTTCTCGGCGTATCGATGTCGGTGACGGCGTTTCCGGTACTGGCCCGGATTCTCACCGATCGTCGCATGCACCGCTCGCGGATGGGCGCGATGACCCTCACCTGCGCCGCGGTCGATGATGTCACCGCATGGTGTTTGCTGGCGGTGGTGGTGAGTATTGTGCAGGCGAAGACCGCCGGTGCGATCTGGACGATCGCGATGGCGCTTGCCTTCATCGCCACTCTGCTTCTGATCATCCGTCCCCTGATGACCCGGCTGACGACCCTGTACGGAAATCGCGGCCGCCTCACTCAAGGGGTCATGGCGATATTGTTCGTAGCGTTGCTCGCGTCCGCACTGTTTACCGATCTGATCGGCATTCACGCGGTATTCGGCGCTTTCGCCCTGGGCGCGGTTATTCCCCATGACAGCGGCATGGCACGCGACCTGACCGATCGGCTCGAGGATCTCCTGGTGGTCATGCTGCTGCCGGCGTTTTTTGCTTTTACCGGCTTGCGCACCCAGATCTCACTGGTCGCCGGGCCCGCCCAATGGATGATGTGCGGGCTCATCGTGCTGGTCGCGTCGATTGGAAAGTTTGGCGGCAGCGCGCTTGCGGCGCGGCTCACCGGACTGAAGTGGCGCGATTCGGCGGCGCTCGGAATCCTGATGAACACTCGGGGACTGGTGGAGCTGATCGTGCTCAATATCGGGCTCGATCTCGGTGTGATCGCACCCAAGCTTTTCGCGATGCTGGTTATCATGGCGCTGGTCACCACCTTCGCCACGACCCCGATCCTCTCCCTGCTCATTACCGGTGAAAGCCGGCGCGAATTCGAAGAGCAACCGTCGTTGCCCGCAGGTACCCGGGCCTTGCCCTCGGCGGCGGAGCGACTCCCCGATTCTCCTGTGGTCGCGGCGGTTTCCAACCCGCACACCGTGGACACCTTGATCGAGTTGGCGGCCGCGGCCAGCCCGGTGGAGGGACACCCGCTGCGAGTGCTGACTCTGATTCGCCGCCCGGAGGGTGGCGTGCGGTCAGGGTTGCGTGAGATCGAGGAGCGAGTCGCTCCGAGGACTCCGGTTTTGCTGGCCGTGATGGAACGTGCGCGCAGTCTGGGCGTTCCGGTTGAAACCCAGGCTGCGTGGAGCGACGACCCGGGGCGCGATCTGGTGGAGATGGCGCGGGCTGCCGGCGCGGCCTGGCTGATGATCGGGGTACATCAGCCGGTTTTTGGCACCAACGAGATGGGCGGCACGGTCCGCCAGGTAATGAGCAATCTGGCGGGCTCCTCGATCCACCTGGGAATCGTTTCGCGAGGCCATCTGCAGCACTCAAGCCGCATCTTCGCCCTGGTAGATGATATCGCGGATGGTCGCGCTACCCTCGACCTCGCCGTGCGCGTCGCGCGCGCGAGAAACTATAGCGTGCATGCGCTCTTGGTTGCCGATAACGGTTTGGAACCGGCATCTGAGCTTACGGCCCTGGTGAGAGACGCCAGCAGGATATCCGGTCAGTGGCTGTATACCGATATTTTGCGGACCCGCGAATCGGGGAGCATTCTCCACCAGGTGCGCGGCGAACTTCTGGTTCTCGGCGCGGGCACCGCCAATCAGATCAATCTGCCTATCAACGTCGTCCCGGAACGCGACGGCTGTA
This sequence comes from Candidatus Binataceae bacterium, assembly GCA_036495685.1. Lineage (NCBI taxonomy): Bacteria > Candidatus Binatota > Binatia (SeqCode) > Binatales (SeqCode) > Binataceae (SeqCode) > Binataceae bacterium (SeqCode). The sequence goes on from DASXMJ010000119.1 coordinate 4,969, forward strand.
TCGTAGTCGTACAGGGCGCGGACACCCGTCAAACCGAGGCACGCGATCAGTGATGTCGACTCACCCTGCAGTAAGAAATCGCGCTCGGTAAGGAGCGGCGGCCAACCGAAAGAATGGCATCGATTTCGCGCATCGACTAACGCATCGACACGCCCCGCGCGGGACCGAGATTCGCTCCGCTTAGCAGGATTAGAACTTCCGAACCCCGAGTCTCCGGGTCAAGCCTAACCACGTACGCGGGCAAGTCGCCGGTGCCAACTCCGACGTCGGTGCGCCCATCGCACCCGCACCGTGCCACCACCGCGTCGTTGATCAGCGCGAACTTGTCTAGATTCAGCGCCGCCGCTGACAGGTTGGGTTCGATGAGGTCGAGTTTCAGCCGTCCACGCTCCAGCCGCGGATCGAAGACCAGCGGTTTGCCATCGACGGTTGCCGTCGTGACGACCCAGCGCTTGAACTCCGCGTCATTCATTTTCCGCGCGTCGGCATGTTCACGCCTAAGGGTGGCAATCGCGCTTCCCAGGACCGCCCTGCGCGACTTAGATCGTTGGTCTTTTTGCTCCACCAGCGTCCACATCTGGTTCGACCAGCGGGCGACCTGCACTTGGTTGGCTCCGGGCATCGACTCGTAATCTTCGACGGCTGCCTCGGCGGCAGCCAGATCGCCCGCTTTGATCGCCGCGGTCACCTGGTCATTGTCGGCCTGCTCAATTGCGCCATCGATGCGTGCGAGCACGTCAGCGCTCTGGCTGCCCGGTTCGGCCGCCGCCTCGGTGCATACCCGCTGCTGCTCTCGAAGCGAATAGCTTGGACGGCCGATGGTAAACTCGGTGACGCACAGATCATCTTTTACTTCGCGGAGTTCGGCCGGACTCAGCTTTTCCGGATGCCCTTCCAGTGCAGTCAGCTCGCGATGCGCTGCGGTATAGTTGCCCGCCCGCAGCTCGCTGCGCGCCGTGGACAACGGGCTCGGTGCTAGTGCACACCCCGCGGCCAGGAAGACCACCCCCAGCGGCAACAACGGCGCGACGCGGCGAAACCACCGATTCGTGTTATCGCCAGCAGCTGTCATTGCCATTGACTCACGCCAACCTCTGCAACGGAGTATGATGATTTTCGGGCTCGGCTGCCACGAAAACTTTAAACCGCGGCCGTCATAGCTCGCTATTGCGGCAAGGGCGAGACTAAACCGGGCAAACCTTGCGCAAAGTTATCAGGCCGCGCTTGAATGTCGATTGATTTGCCCTCGCGGCGACGTTACGAGTGTGAACCGGTGAACGAGGAAGAGCAGAAGAAGCTTGCGCTGGAACTGTGGAATGCCGGCTACCAGCGCCATCTGCAAGATGATCTCGAAGGAGCGATCGAATTCTACAACCGGTCAATTCAGATCTGGCCAACCGCCGAAGCCTACACGTTTCGCGGTTGGGCCTACGAGCGCATGGGACGAATCGACGACGCGATCGCGGAATGCCGCAAAGCCATCGAGATCGACCCCGACTACGGCAACCCCTACAATGACATCGGCGCGTACCTGATCGCCAAGGGCGAACTCGACGATGCGATCCCCTGGCTTGAGCGGGCCAAGCAGGCGGCTCGCTACGAGCCGCGTCATTTCCCCTACTTAAACCTCGGCCGTCTGTACGCGGCCAAGGGCATGATCACGGCGGCGGCCGCAGAATTCGCGCGGGCCCTGGAGATCGAGCCCAACGATCAGGCTAGCATGCAGATGCTGGCGCGGCTGCGCGCGATGTTGAACTGACTGCCGTACCAACCGTCAAACGAGAGGACACAAATGCTCAAGGCGGGTGATCGGGCTCCTGATTTTGCCCTGCCGGCGCACGACGGCCGGACCATAGCACTGGCCGATTTGCGGGGTCGGAAGGTGCTGCTGTGGTTTTACCCTGCAGCAGACACCCCGGGCTGAACGACGGAGGGTCGCGGGTTCCGCGACCATCAAAACTACTACGAGGAAAACAATATCCAGATCCTCGGCGCCAGCTTCGATGGCGTGGAAGCGAACGCCGCGTTCGCGAAGAAAAATGCCTTCAATTTTCCCCTGCTCAGCGACGTCGATCGAACGCTGGGACTCGCCTACGGCGCTTGCAAGGATCCCAAGGCGGCCTGGCCAAATCGGATGAGCTTTCTGATCGACGAACAAGGACAGATCGCGCGGACGTACGAGCGGGTCGATCCCAGAGACCATCCCGCCAGCGTCTTGGCCGACATCATCGACGGATGATCCCGATGAGGTTAAAGGGTCTTGCGATTCTCTCACTAGGCGCAGTCGTGGGGGCCGCAACCAGCGGCTCTCTGCTGGCCGCCGATGCGGGCAAGCAGCCACCGGCCGAGCTGCGAAGCCTCGAGCGCCAGGTGTCGCTCAAGCTGGCGCATCTGCGCGACGAAGGTTCGACTGACGCCGGCCAGCGGACCAAGTTGAACGAGGCACAACAACTCGACCTCAGGGCCGAGCAGGAGATTGCCGCGGGTGCATATGACCGTGCCGAGGAGAGTCTGACGAAAGCGAACGCGATACTCGCACACCTCGGCATATAAAATCGTGCGCCATTTTCTGATAATTTGGATGGCACCATGATGGGGCCTGACCAGATTTGGCCGGAGGCCGAGCGAACTCTCGAACGCGGACAAAAGTTCGCCCTCGCGACGGTTATCAACGTGCGCGGATCGACTCCCCGAGAGGTCGGCGCCAAGATGATCGTGCGTGACGATGGCCAGTTCGGCACCATCGGTGGAGGGTGCGGCGAGGCGGAGGTCTTTCGCAAGGCGCGTCTCCTGCTCGATGAGGGGCGGGGCGCCCGGCTCACCGAGATCGATCTGACCGGGGACTTCGATCAGCAGCAGATTGGGACTTGTGGCGGCATCATGGATGTATTCGTTGACATCTGGATGCCCGCTTCTGACCTGGAGACCGTGCGCCAGCTCGCGGACGCCGCGGAGCGCAATCGGCCTGCCGCGCTGCTCACGCTGGTGCATAGTGTTGACCTGGGTTCGGTCGGTGCGAAGTCGATCGTCGATACTGCAACCGAGGAGGGTCGATTGATCAGCGCCCTGGAGATTCCCCCCCGTGCGATGGGGCAACTGGTGGCGCGAACTCGGGATGGAATGCCAGCACTCATCGAGATCAGCGACAACGGCGGCGCCAATCCCGTAACCCGTGTCGATGGCGAGCGGCCGCGGCTATTCCTCGATCCTATTTCTGGCGCGCAGCGTCTGGTCATCGCGGGCGCCGGTCATATCGCGCAGCCCCTTGCCGCGCTCGGCTCGACGCTCGGCTTTCACGTGACCGTGATCGATGATCGTGCGTCGTTTGCGAATCGCGAGCGATTTCCCAATGCCGACCAAATCGTGGTCCGTACATTCGCAGCGGCGATCGAAGCTCTCACCCTGGATCGGCATTGCTATCTGGTCTCCGTAACCCGCGGCCACTCCTTCGACGAGGAAGTACTACGCACCGCCCTACAACACTCGCGCGGTGCGTTCATCGGGATGATCGGGTCGCGCCGGCGGGTCAAGGCGACCCTCGAAAGAATCGCGGAGAGTGGCGTCTCCCGTGAGCTGCTCGACCAGGTCCACGCGCCCCTGGGCATGGACATCGCGGCGGAAACTCCCGAGGAAATCGCCGTCTCAATTATTGCCGAGATCGTGCGCGAGCGCCGGTCTGGCGCGCGCGACATCGGCAATCTGGGCGTCAAGCTAGGACGCCTCAAACCATCGGCTTGAAAAAAGCTGCCGGCGTGATGCGGCCTACAATCGACGGGATTTTGCTGGCGGCTGGCGAGTCGCGGCGGATGGGATTTCCCAAGCCGCTTTTGCGTATCGGTAACGACACCTTCCTCACCCGAACCTTGCACTCCATGCTGGAAGTCGCGCGTGCCGTCGTGCTGGTGACTGGGGCCTACGAGCAACCGGTCCGGGACGAAGTTTCCGCCAGTCGCCGACTCAGAATCGTGCACAACCCCGATTTCCAGCGGGGACAGCTGTCCTCACTGAAATGTGCAATTGGTGCAACCTCTTCGGATGTCGATGGTGTCTTGGTGCACTTGGCCGATCATCCGCTGGTGCAGGGTGCAACTTTTCGCGCCCTGGCCGAGAAGTACGAGGTGACGCGGGCGCCTATCCTGATCGCCTGCCACCGTGGTCGCCGGGGACATCCGGTGCTGTTTGCGAAAGGGGTATTTTCGGAGTTGCTCGCGGCCCCCGAGGGCGAGGGGGCTCGCTTCGTGGTGAATGCAGACCCCGCCCGGGTAGTGTATGTCGAGGTGGAAGATCCGGGGGTCACTCTGGACCTGGATACCCCTGAGGACCTGAAACGGGCCGGACTAGCCCCGCCACCCGCGGACCGGCGCGGGTAGGGAGCGCCCGCAATGGCTAACCGGCTGGCCCCGAAGGCCGTCCAAATTGTAACCGGCTCGCGGCGAGTTCGTATGATGAGACAGAGCCATGCTGGGCCTCGCCCTGAGCAGAAAGACCGCTTGGAGATTGGCCGTTAGAACCGATGAGGAACTGATCGCCGAGATCCTCAAAGGTGAGACGGCCGCTTTTTCGGAGTTGGCCGCCCGCCATCGTCCGCGCGTGGAACGACTGTGCCAGCGGTTTTTCTCGGACCCGGAAATCGCTCGCGACCTCGCGCAGGAATGCTTCATCCGAGCCTACACCGCGCTGGCCACCTACCGCCGCGAGATGCCGTTTGGAGGGTGGCTCCGCGCGATTGTGACCAACCTGTGCTATGACGAGCTCAGGCGCAGGCGTCGCCGTCCGGAAGACCTGGTCGCGGATTTCTCCGCGCCCGAAGTTCAATGGATGAACCTGGTTAACGAGGCGACGCCCGAGGAAATAGTTGCCGCAGCCGAGGAGCGACGCGAGGCGCACGACTTGGCTCACCGCCTGCTCGATAGCCTTCGAGCTGAGGACCGGACGGTTTTGGTCCTGAGGGACAGCGAAGAGCTGAGCGTCAGCGAAATCGCGGAAATCATGGGCTGGAGCGAGGCAAAGGTTAAGATTCGCGCCTTCCGGGCCAGACAAGCGCTGCGCAAGCAGGCCGACCGGATGCGGGCGGCCGGAAAAAGAGAACGATTCTCGTGACAACAGACACAATGATCAACTGCTTCGAGGCAAGACAGGAATTCCCTGCTTTCTGGCGGCGGGAGTTGGCGGCAGAGCGCCGCGCGGCGCTGGTGAATCACCTGGTGGGATGTGCCAAGTGCGATCGCGCCTTCCGCAATTTTGCCGTTGGCGCTCCGGTGTTGCACTCGATCGGCGAACCGCCTGCGCGCACCCACGCCCAAGGTCAGAGCGCGCGCGGCACGCGCGCACGACGGTCGGGTGGGGTCGTACGGGGCGAATTTGTTCCGCGCCGCGGGCTTGCGATGAGCGCCGCGGCAATGGTCCTTATCGCCGCGTCGCTCGCCGCCTACTTCTCCGTGACGACGCCGGTTGACACCCTAAATGATGAGCTGAGCACCGAACCGATTGCCACCCAGATTTTCGGCCCCGACCTGTATCCGTCGAGCGAGGACCTTGCCGGATAGATTCAACGCCTGGACGATGGTGTTCGCGGTGGCGGCCGCGCTCCTGGTTGGTTTCGTCGCCAGCACGCTTGCCTATCGTTACCGGATATTGCGAGTGCCGGGGGAACCATTCGTGGCCAGGATGGATCGTGAGCTGAACCTTACTTCCGCTCAGCGCTCGCGGATTCGGGACATCATGAGGGATGCCCGACTTCAAATAATGCAGCATGAGCAGGAGTTCCGCCGGCTGCGGCACGAGACGTTTCTCCAGGCCATGCATCAAATCCGTGCGACCCTGACTCCCGAGCAGCAGGAAAAGTTCGATCGCGATTTTCTGCCCTACCAGGCGCGCGACGAGTGGCAGGGCGGAAGGCGCCACGAACATGCGCCTGGGCCGCCCGGCGGCGGTTCATAACGTACCCATCTGGCGCAACAGCCTCTCGGCTTCGGCGGAAGCCGCGGAGTTCTTGGTATCCGCGAGTGCCACTCTCAAGTACTTCGTCGCTTCTTCGCGATTGCCGTTCTGAGCGAAAATTTCCCCGATCCTGAGCGCCGTCCACGAGTTCTTGGGATCAAGCGCATACGCTTTCTGATAGTAACCCAAGGCTTCCTGCAGTCGCGGAGGGGTGAAAGACATGTATGCCTCCCCGATGTTCAGGTAAGCGCTCACCTCGTTGGGCCGGTATTTTATGAGCTTCTGGTAGACCTTCACCATGCTCGCGAAATCGGACCGCGAATTGTAATAGACGCCCAGATAGACGTATGGATCTTCCAGCGTCGGATCGATTTCAGTGGCCTGCCACAGGAGTTTCACTGCCTCATCGCTGTTGGTCATCTGGATCGCGGAGCCGACCAAAGCCCGAGCTTTCGCGGCATTGTCCTGCGCGTGCGCGACACCCAGCGGAAGGATCAGGACCAGGAGCAATGAGCCCAGTATGCCGCCGGCCCGACGCGGACGGTTCCACTTGCAATGGGGGGGAAGCTTGGACGACGCCATCGACTACCAAATCGTGACACGAACGGAGCGGGTTGCAAAGGCGCTCCGGCAAGGACATTGATATTCGGGACTTGCTTTTGGAGGTAGCCGGACAGGGCAAAATGAAGGAACTTCGTTTTCGAGCTAACGGACTGGTCCTCAACTGCCTCGACCATGGTGGCGAGGGAAAACCGCCCATGCTTTTCATACACGGCGGTTCAGCGCACGCTCATTGGTGGGACTTCATAGCGCCGGCCTTTGTGGCGGATTTTCACGCTCTCGCGCTCGATCAGCGGGGCCATGGGGAGAGTGAATGGCCCAAAGAATGGCAGTACAGTTCGCTCGACTACGTTGCGGACCTCGAGCAGATTATCGACCATTGGGGATTGGGCGCCCCCGTGCTGATCGGCCATTCGATGGGGGCACACAACGTGCTGGTCTATGCTTCCCGAAACAGCAAAAAACTCCGCGCCATGGTCGCGATCGACACTCCGCCCGACTATTCCCGATTTGCGGTCGAGTTCCTTCGCACCTATGCCGTGAAACCGCCGCGCCGCTTCGAATCGATGGAGGCGGCGGTTCGCAGCTTCAAAGTTATGCCCCGGGAGACGCTCGCGAAGAAGGAGACGCTCGAGCTCATCGCTCATCACACTTACCGGCGACTCGAAGACGGGAGCTGGACTCACAAGCTCGATCGCCGCACCCTTAGCCGGGAGCCGGTACAAGTCTGGGATCAGTTGTCGCAGATTTCGTGTCCCGCCCTGATCGTGAAGGTTACCAAAAGCCCCGTACTCGATATCAATGCGGCTCGGCGGATGGTCGCGACCTTGCCGAAGGGAAATCTTGAGCAGATCGATGATTCGTTCCATCACGTGATGCTGGATAATCCCGAGGCACTCATCGCGGCGCTCAAGAAGTTCACCGCCACTCTTCTATGACTCGAGCCTCGAGCCATCTCACCGATGCCCGTCCGCGCCTCCATTACTTGCAGTGGAACCCGTCCGGTCCAACCAGCGTGGTTCTGCTGCACGGAAATTCTGCCAACGCATGGTGGTGGGAACCGGTCGCGCGCGAGATGCCGAGGCAGTTTCGGCTGCTCGCCCTTGACCAGCGCGGCCACGGGGACAGCGAATGGGTTCGGCCAGCCGCCTACACCCCGGCGGACTATGCACATGACCTGGTAGGATTCTTGCGCCAGGTTGTTCGCGCTGATGACCGGCCGATCCTGGTGGGGCACAGCATGGGTGGTCTGAGCACGCTTGCCTTCGCGGCGCATCATGGAACCTTGGGGCGAGCGACGGTCGTGATCGACGCCGCGATTACCTCCAGTCGCGGGCGGGATAGGTTCCTGCGCCGGCTTAAGTCCCTGCCCCTGGTGACCTACCCGGACCTGGACACGGCTAAGGCGCGCTTTCGGCTGATGCCGAACGAGGGGCACATTCCCGCCGCGACCTTGCAGAGGATTGCCGAAAAAAGCCTGGTCGCCACCGAGGATGGCCGCTGGACGATGAAGTTTGATCGCGAAAGTTTTTTTGGCGGCGACGGTATCAACCCGATGGAGGCGATCAAAAAGATTCGCATCCCGACATTGCTGCTGCGAGCGGAACTGAGTCGAATCATGACGGCCGAGGCGGCCGCAGCAGCGTGTGTGGCCAATCCTCGGGTGCGACTGGTTACCATACCCGCGGCGCACCATCACCTGTTGCTGGAGAAACCCGCCGCGGTGGCCAAAGCCATCCGGGAATTCGTCGCAAGCCTGCCGCAGAGCGGCTAGAGCGACCGTTCCATTTTACGATGCGAAATTCCGGCTTCTTCAAACACCTCGCCAACGGGTAGAAAACCCTGCTTGAGATAGAACCCTTCCGCGGATAGCTGGGCGTGCAGCACCGCCCGCGAAAAGCCGCGCTGACGTGCTTCGTTCAGTAGAAATTCGAGAATAGCTTGCCCGATACCAGTGCCGCGCACCTCCGCGAGTACCGCCATTCTTCCGATCTTTACGTCGACCGCGCCGTGGGCGACGAACCGGCCGCAACCCACCGCGCGGCCATCCATCAGTGCAAGGGCGTGAACCGCATGTTGGTCGTCCTCGTCCAACTCGAGCTCCTCCGGAACATGCTGCTCTTCGATGAAGACGCGCCGCCGTATGGCGTGGGCGTCGACCAATCGTTCGGCAGATTCGATCGCAACGACGCGCACAACGCAAGCCATGCCATGCTCCTAGCGCGGCCCCTCCCACACGGTCAAATGGGTTGCCGCGATTGTTCGCGCATGTGCTACCCTGCGACGAGGTCCGGGGGGAGCATCGTGGAGACCGAAAAGCCGAGAAAGGCAACTGCTGCCGAGATTCAACGTGCCGCAGAGGTAATTCTCGATGCGAGCTACCCGATCGCGCTGACCGGGGCCGGCATGTCGGTCGAAAGCGGTATACCGCCGTTTCGCGGTCCAGGCGGGCTGTGGACCAAGTACGGCGAACCGCCCATGAATCAGTTCCAGCGCTTCATGGCTGATCCCAGGAAGGCCTGGGAAGAACGCCTGAGCAGCCGAAACGACGAGTTCTACAAACCCCTCACGGAGGCCAAGCCGAACCCGGGGCACTTCGCTCTGGCGGAGCTCGAAGCTCTGGGGCTCCTGCGTTTCGTGATTACACAGAATGTCGACGACCTTCATCGGCAGGCGGGACAGAAATCGCTCGCCGAGATTCACGGCAATTGGAAGCTGATTCGATGTCTGGAGTGCACGCTGCGCTTTCGGCGCGAGCAGATCGATCTAAGCGTGCTGCCGCCTCGCTGTCCCGAATGCGATGGCATCCTCAAGACCGACACGGTTTCCTTCGGCGAGCCGATTCCCATTGATGTGCTCAAGCAGTGCGCTGTACATGCGGGAAAAGCTGACCTCGTGATCGTGGCCGGAACTTCGGCCACCGTTTATCCCGCAGCGGGATTTGCCCTGGAGGTTAAGCAGCGTGGTGGGGTGATGGTCGAGGTAAACCTCTACGACTCCGAAATCACCCCGATCTGCGAGGTCAGCCTTGGCGGCGGCTCGGCGGAGGTGCTGCCCAAGTTGGTCAAGGCGGTCTCGGCGCTGCGCCGTTCCCGCGCCTCGTGAGGGGTTGCCTCGCGACGCATTCCATTGGTTCGCACTTGTAATGAGTTCGATGCGGGCGATGGGGGATGGTTTGTCCGCCGCAGCAATACCATCGCACCACTGCCATCAAGCGCCGTTGGATTGCTGGTCAGCGCCACCGCGAAGAGTGCCCGGTCTTTTTCAGGAAGCCGCGCGTAGATAGTCTCCCAGCTGATCAGGTAGTCCGGCAAGTCCGGATCGTCCAAGTGCACGATCGGTATGGTCCGCGCGCTGTAAAATGCCACGTCGTAATCCAGCGCGCCGAGGTAGCCGACGCTATCCGAGCCGACCGTATTCACCATCTCGAGGGCAAATTCGCGCAGGGACAGGGTGTTGGCGATGGCGGGCACGACGATGAAGTTCGCCGCCAACACTCCCAAAACGGTGGCACCGACCACCGCCGCCACCAGCCGCTCCATCGACAATGCCCCGCGCAGGGCCATGACTCCCAGGACTTCAAGCGCGATCGGTGCCGAAGCAGCCAGCGCCCAGCGCGCTGCGATTTCGGCGCTCAGCGCGGGCACGAAGCCGCGAGCCGTGATTCCCCAAAACGCCAGAAAGTCATGCATCGTGAGTGGTGACACGATTATCACTGCGAGTCCGACCAAGGCCGCAATTCCGGTAATCAACATCGTGATTCCGGTCAGATATCCGACGATTTGGACGAACCGGCGCATCGGTTCGGAAGGGTTCGCGATCGCGTCGGCTACGCAAACCGCCAGCAGGGTAGCCAAGGCAGGGTAGAGAGCCAGAAGATAAACGCCGCGTTTGCTCTGAGCAAAGCTGTAGAAAAGCAGGACGACCCCTGCCCAAACGAGGAGGTAGACAAATCGCGGACCGAGCTTTGGCCCACGAGTGAAGGCCTGTATCAGAGGGGTCGGCAGCAAAACAGTCCAGGGCAGAAATCCTCCGAGCAAGGCGAATTCGAGGTAATAGAACGGATGAACATGACCTTCGTGGAACCCGGCACCTCCCATGAAGCGCTCCAGGTTTTCCGCCCATAACTGCTTATGCACGAAATCGATTCCCCCAACGTAAGCCGCCGCGAAATACCATCCTCCCCCCACCAGCGCGACGACGAGGGCGCCTCTAAACACCCTCAACTTGGGAATCACCCCCCGACGCCGTTCAAGGAGGATCCATGCCAGCGCCACCAGCATCGGGAGAATCAGACCAACCGGCCCTTTGGCCAGAATTGCAAACGAGATTGCCACGTAAAGGAGCATGCGCCGCGAAGTGATGCCTTCGGCGATAGCGATGAACTCGAAAAGCGCAACCTCCAGGAAAAACGTCAGCGTCATGTCGACGCGCGCGCCGGTGCCTGCTTGCAGATATTGAAACGTAGTTCCCAGAAACACCGCGGCGAGCAGGGCGATTTTCTCGTCGAACAACCTGCGGACGTATAAGTAGCAAATCACCATACCCGCGATTGCCAGGAGCGCGGACGGAAGGCGCACGCTCAATTCGCTCACTCCGCCCAAAGCAAACGACAGGGCCGCAGCCATCCAGTGCATGAGTAACGGCTTTGAGGGAATCTCCACTCCGGCGCGCATCGGCAGGATGATCCCACCGCCGTGCACCATATCGAACACGGTCACGGCCTCTCGAGGTTCGCCTTTGGTGTAGAGCGGA
>DASXMJ010000120.1 GCA_036495685.1 Candidatus Binataceae bacterium
CGAAGTCGGCGATGGCATCGCATTCGATTGTGAGGACAACGCGCTGACGGTGATCTGGCCCGGCGGCAAACTGGAAGTGTCGCGCGGACCCAAACTGGACGTGGCACGCGAACTCATCGCGCTCATCGCCAAGCGCTTGCCGCCGCGTGACGACAGCCCGCGGCGCGGCGCCAGAAAGCGTAGAACCGCTGCCGGCGCACCCCGCGACCGCGTGCGCGGCCGCCGGCCGCGGCGAGTCTAAGGGACCCAGGCCGGCGCCCATGCAACGAACCATCAAGCTGCGGATCCTCGATCCGCGCATTGGGCGCGAATTTCCCCTGCCGCAGCATGCGACCGCGGGCTCGGCCGGCATGGACTTGCGCGCCTGCATCGATGCGCCGCTGCTGTTGCCGCCCGGCAGCGCGGAATTGATTCCGACCGGCCTGTCGATTTACATCGCCGACCACGGCCTGGCCGCTATGTTGTTGCCCCGATCGGGCCTCGGCCATAAGAATGGCATCGTGCTCGGCAATTTGGTGGGCTTGATCGATTCCGATTATCAGGGCCCCTTGATGGTCTCGACCTGGAATCGCGGTACACAGCCCTTTACCATCAACCCCGGCGATCGGATTGCGCAGATGGTCATCGTGCCGGTGGTGCAAGTGGCGTTCGAAGTGGTCGAGGATTTTTCGGCGACCGCGCGCGGCAGCGGTGGTTTCGGCAGTTCCGGACACAGCTGAAGTTGTCAGATCTCGTCAGGGAAGTGAGACGTCGATGAAAAGTTACAACGCCATCGGATTCGCGATACTCCTGCTCAGTGTCGCGGCAGCGGCACTGTTCGCGCCTGCGGCTCTCGGTCCATGGACCGGCGCCGGTATCGGGATCCTGTACATCCTCTTCGTTTGGTTTCTGGCCGGCATTTATTTGTCGGACGTGATCCACATGGGGATTACGCACGGCGCGTTGGACTATAAGCCATGGTTCATCAAGACACTGGTACTGCTCAACAACACGGTCGGCATCTACGTCGATCCGGTCAGCTGGGTCAATCGCCATCGCAATCATCACCGCTTCGCCGATCACCCCGGCGATCCGAACAAGCTTTCCGCCGACGGGTTCTGGAAGACTGCGTATCTATGCCTTCTGCCGTACCGCTGCGAACAGGACATGGCTCGCGACGCCGTCCTGAAGTCCTGGCCTTTTCCGATGGTGGGCCACCCGCTGTTCGCGGTTTTGGCGCAAGTCATCAGCTTTGGCGTAGTTTGGGCGCTGGTGCGCGACGGTGAGTTCGCATTCGTGCTGTGGGCGGGTATCCGCGTGTTCGCGCTATGGGTGAACCTGATCCAGAATTACTGGACCCACGATCGACGCTTCGGTACGCGCCGATACGACGATCCGGGCGACAACGCGATGAACGTCGGCGAATGGTTGCCGGTCATGGCCACTTTCAGTGCCTGCCTGCAAAACAATCATCATCACTATCCGCATCTGTTGCGGCTTTCCCATGCCGACGATGAGTTCGACTTCGGCTTCATGACGGTGAAGGCCATGGCGGCACTGGGCCTGGTCAGGCCCTCGAAGACAGGCACCGTAAGACCGGTGGACCTGGCCGATTTGGAACTCAGTCTCTAGGCCACGCGCTATCGGCCCATGAACGGGTCGATGAATTGCCTGAAGAACCCGGGACGGACCGATGTGCCGCTCAAGCCATAGCTCTTGGGCCATTGATCCTTGGGAAAATGGCAGGTGCCGAAGATGCGATCGATCCACGGAAAATGGATGGCGAAGTTGCAGTCGATGGCTTCTTCTTGCGCGGAGTGATGCCAGTGATGGTAACGCGGCGTAACCAGGTAGTTCTCCAGCCACACGGTGCGCGGGCGAAAATCGAGGTGCGAAAACGTGGCGTGGAAAGACACGAACAGGATATAGCCGATGATCGCGCCTTGCGAAAAGCCGCAGAGCGCCAGCGGAATCATGATCAAGCCGCGCGTCACGACAATATCGAAAAAGTGCGAGCGCGAGCCGGCAATCCAATCCATGGTGCGGATCGAGTGATGCACGGCGTGGAAGCGCCAAAGCACGGGAATCTTGTGGAACATCCGATGCACGGCGTACTGCGCCAGATCCGCGACAAGAATGACCGCCAAGAGCTGGACGACGAACGGCCAATTACGGACGTAGGCCTGAAGTTGCGGGATCGCCAGCCACGGAGCAGCCAATGCCGCGGGCAGCAGCATCAGGAAATTGATCAGTTGCGACGGCAGGTGCGTCGCAATGAAATAGAAGGCATCCGTGGTCCACTCGGCGCGGAAGGTTCCCTGACCGGGGTGCAGCGGCCAAATCCGCTCGAGCGGAACGAAGACGATGGTCATCACGAACAGATCCAAGACGAACCAGTCCAAACCTATTCCCGTCTTGGTTGCAACTTCCTGCGGCAACGGCACCCCTCCGCCGCCCAAGGCCAGCGCCGCAACGGCAAGGGCCGCGCCGGTGAGCGCCAGAACCTTGCGCTCACGGAGCACAGCCGAGAGCGCGGCTAACACGAAGGCGGCGAAGATGATTCCCTGGATGAGCGGCCGTATCAAACCCATGGGATAGTGGGCGCGGGCTTCGGGCAACGTCAGGAGCGCGGGAAAGCGCAGGCACAGCACCGCGCCCAAGGCCAACAACCCGAGGAAGACAGCGCTGACTCCGCTCACCCAGCCGCTGCCGAGATGCACCGGCTCCGCATCACCGAATGTTTTGCGAAAGAATTCGTCGGACATGCCGGCCTCCTGGCGCCAATCGGTACTGGATTTAATCACAAGCAAACCCGGCGGAACACAAACGTCCGTCGCAAATTGCAGTCGAGGGCGGGGCGAGAGCGGACCTAAGTTCGCTGTTTCGCCCTCTTCCGCGGCGAAATGCGCATGGTAGGAAAGGCCATCAACCCGCAAGCTGGCGCATGGCAATTCGGGACTGGCCGAGCGACGAACGGCCGCGAGAAAAGCTCCTCGACAAAGGCGCCGCCGCGCTCTCCGATGCGGAGCTGCTGGCCATCTTGCTGCGCACCGGCACGCCCGGGCACTCGGCGCTCGATCTGGCGCGGGATGTACTCAAAAGTTTTCATTCACTGCGCAAGCTCATCGCCTCCGACCGGCAGCGATTTTGCGCCGAGCCGGGATTGGGTCCTGCTCGCTATGCCGAATTGCAAGCGTCGGTGGAGATTGCGAGAAGACAACTGTCGGAGACCTTGCGCGCCGGCCCGTCGTTGTCGAGCCCGCGAGCCACGCGCGACTTTCTCAGCGCGCGGCTACGCGACTTGGAGCACGAGGTATTTTGCTGCCTATATTTAGACAAGCGCCATCGCCTGATTCAATTCGAGGAGTTGTTCCGCGGCACCATCGATGGCGCCAGCGTTCATCCGCGCGAGATCGTGAAACTCGCGCTGCAGCGCAATTCCGCCGCGGTGATCATCGCGCACAATCATCCGAGCGGCGTCGCGGAACCGTCGCAGGCGGATGAATTCATCACGCAGCGGGTGAAAGAAGCACTGGCGCTCGTCGATATCCGGCTGCTCGACCACATCATCGTCGGCGACGGCGCGTGTGTATCGCTGGCGGAGAGGGGACTGATCTGAGCACGTTGAGTAATGACGGATGGCTCTTGGTGGCGCGACGATTTGTCTACGGGCGCGTTAGACAGTATCCTCAAGCAGTCAGGGTTGAAGAAGTAGGTCAATCTCATGCGCTACGCAATCGTGATTGAAAGTGCCGGCGGTAATTATTCGGCTTATGTTCCGGATCTGCACTTCGATTGGTCATAGCGGAGTCATCGTCCTCGCTCGTCACCTGCCCCGGTTGCGGCGCGCGATTTTCGGCCGCTGACGGTCCAACCCATCCCTACATGGAATCCTCACCCGGCTGTTGGGCGGCCTTCGGTGAAGTATTGGCTCGCGAGTACAGCGATAGCGCATTGCTAGAGGTCCACCGTCTGACCGTCGACGCATATGCGTTACAACACCCCGGAAAGCGGTCGCCGCAAAGTATTCAATCGGTCGGTTTGCATCTTGTCAGGCTGCACCTGCAACTCAGGGAAGGTTTATCACCGGAGCGCGCAAACGCCGTAATGACTGAACTTGTGCGCCGCAAGGATGCGTTGTTTTGGCTTGAACCACCGGCGTCGGTTGGATCCCTCACTGTCGCGTACGTTCACCCCCGCTCCGATCCGACGGAGCACAAAACTGCTGTACGCCTGTGGGCACAGTCGGCTCTATCCGCGTGGTCACATTACAATCAGACGATCGCGAACTGGGCGGCTTTGGTCGGTTCCCTGCGATGAGCCGAAATGGCGAGTGCCGATAGTGGTTTCGCAGCAGGAAGCCACTATTCGGCCCATCTACTCCACATATTTAACCTGGGAAGAGGCGGCTTCCGCGCTATTGCCCTCTGGTCCCCGAAGCGCCCGCGCGACCGGGATTGCGGCGATAGCTCCTAAGAGCTGGGCGATGACGAAGCCCGAGACGTGCGAAGGGGCGATGCCCGCGAAGGTGTTGGAGAGCGCGCGAGCAATGGTGATCGCGGGATTGGCGAAGGAAGTCGACGAGGTGAACCAGTACGCGGCACCGATCCATCCCGCCACCATCCAGGGCGCATCCTGGCTGCGACGGATGCCTAGGATTACGAGCACGAGCCCGAACGTCGCAACAAGCTCGCCCAGCCACTGCGGGAAGCCAGTACGTGCGTGGAGCGAGGTTTCGATCAGCGGCAAGGCGAACATGGCGTGCGCAAGTATGGCGCCCAGGCTGCAGCCCAAGACTTGCGCGAGCACGTAACCGCCCGCTTCACGCCACGTCAGCTTGCCTCGCAGGGTTTGCACCAACGACACTGCTGGATTGAAGTGCGCGCCGCTGATCGGCGCCAGGAGCGCGATCAACACGGCGAGCACGGCAACCGTCGCCGCGGTATTCGCAAGCAAGGCAAGAGCGACATTACCGTTCGCGAGGCTCTCAGCCATGATGCCAGAGCCGATGACGGTCGCCGCAAGGAGCAGGGAGCCTAAGCCCTCAGCAAGTAGAGCTCGGCGCATCAGGAAGGCCGGGTGGCGCCGTCGCTGTTACCGATCTCTTCAAGCCTCGCTTTCAGGGTCATCGCATCGAGGGAGGCGATCGGCAAAGCCGTGAAGAGCTTGATCCTCGTTTCCAGCTCCTTGAAGGCCTTGCGGAACGCAGTGGCTTTTTCGAGCTCGGTGCCTTCTACCGCTGCAGGGTCGGCCACGCCCCAGTGCGCTGTCATCGGTTTTCCCGGCCAGACGGGGCATACTTCCCCGGCCGCGTTGTCGCACACGGTAAAGATAAAGTCGATCGGCGGCGCGCCCGGTGCCGCATATTCATCCCAGCTCTTGCTGCGAAGCCCTTCGGTGGGAAGGTTCATGCGCTTCAAGAGATCAACGGCCAGAGGATTTACTTGACCCTTGGGGAAGCTGCCTGCGCTGAAGGCCGTAAAACGCCCTTTGCCCCAGTGATTTAGGAGCGACTCGGCGAGTACACTGCGCGCGGAGTTGCCCGTGCAGAGGAAGAGGACGTGGTAGGCGCGCGCGCTCACGATTCTTGCACTGCTCGGTTCGGTGCGCAGCAGGGCTTCGCAGTCTTCGGTGTGACCAGATCGGTGCCGTACACCGTGCTCTCGCCGTGTGTTAAGAAGGTCTCCCACTCGATGCCTTGAGGATCGTGTATCCAGCTTTTCTCGCTGTTGGCATAGCAGCAGACCGTCTCGCCTTCCTCGATCACCGGTCCCTCGGCGCGCTTTAAGCGCTCGTAGACCTCGGTAAGCTCCGTCTTGTCCTCGACTTGTATACCGAGATGGTCGACGCCCGTAGGCCGCGCTCGATTGCTAATGGCGAAGTTCACGCGCGGATCATCGAGCATCCATTTGGCGTAGTCGCTCTTCACGACCACCGGTTCCGCGGCGAAGAGCTGCCGATAGAAGCGGATGGAGGCCTCAACATCCTTCACGCTGATGTGCACATGGAGTCGTTTCATAATTTCAAGTCTCCTCAAGTCGGTTGACCATGAACGCGGCGCTCTTGCGCGCTCCGCACGCTGATAACTCAGTTCAAGCAACCGCAGCCCGTTTAGAGGCCGGGCGGGCTGGTTTGCACGAGGGCGCGCAGACACTCCCCGCACAGCAGTTCTCGGTCAGGTACCCGACGACCCCCTGCATCGACTCGAAGTCAGCGCTGTAGATGAGCTGTCGGCTCTCGCGCCGCCGCGTGATGAGCCCCGCGCGCTGCAGATTCTGCAGATGGAAGGTCAGGGAGGAGGGAACGAGCTTCAGGCGAGTACCGATGTGACCGGCGGGAAGCCCTTCAGGCCCCCATTCAACCAGCAGCCTGAAGATCGCGAGCCGATGCTCGTGGGCAAGGGCACCTAAGGCTTCGATGATGGCTTTGGCTTTCATGTATATACGATATTTCGACTAGTGTCGTAATGTCAAGAGGCATTGCTTCACGGCCTTCGGATGGAAGCCGCTCTCCGGCAGGACAACCTTCAACTCGAGGCAGAGATCCGCGCGGCTTATGGGTGGATGGCCTTACGCATACGCACGCAGGCCATGCGACCTCCAGAGGACATGAGATGTTCGCCCCGCTCCAGCGAAACAAAACCGTTCGCTTCGTAGAAGTGCACAGCGTTGATCGATGCATCCATGCGCAGCTCGGTCATGCCGACCTCTCGCGCTAGCTCTTCCAGCCGACCCAGGATTGCACGGCCTACCCCTTGGCGACCGTGCTCCGCGGCCACGTATACGGCTCGCAGCTCTGCATTGCCGGGAACGATTGAACCAAAGCCCATAACCCGCTCGGTAGCGTCCACGGCAACCACCACCAGTTCCTCGCCCCGTTCGATCCAGCGCACGAAAGCCTCCACGCGCTGCGGGACGATAACGTACGGGGCCCATTCATCGATGATCGCCTGACTATAGGCTGAGGCGGCAGTTCCCCGGATCGCGGAGCGTTGCACCTCAAGGATTGCCAACGCGTCATCCGGCCGTCCCCGTCGAAGTAAGTAAGGCAGCTCGGCCGGTGTCATCCCGTCAGGATACATTCCGTGCGGCTCACTTCCCAGAGTCGGTCGATGTCGAACCGAACATTGAGGAACCGGTCTGCGCCGTTAGTCGGCCAATGAAATGGCGGTACGGCCCGCGAATCGTTGGCCGATATGTTGGCCCAGCCGATCCGCGAAACTGCCTCGATTGCTGATCGTTGTGTTCATGAGAACAACGGCCGCGCAATCGCAGGAAGGGTTGAAGAATGCGTAGCTGCTGTACCCGCCAGTCGCACCATTGTGCCAATAAGTCCCGGTAGCTGACTCGTACAGCCACGCAAAGGCGATTTGCATGCCGGGTCCAGCTTCCGCACGCAGCTCGTGCGACTGGGCGAGAGCGACTGGCAGCGTCCGCCCGTTCGCGGACGCATTCTGTGGCTGTTTCTCCGGATGTAAATTCGCTTCCAAGTAAGTCAGCATGTCGGCGGCGGTTGAGCGAATGGCGCCCGCGCCAGCAAGCGCATCGAAATCCCAGGCGTGGGAAGGATTGTGGTCCGGGTCGTGGCCCTGTATGAAGTGCTGTTGCTGCTCGGGCGAAAGCGACACAACGGTGTCCCGGAGCCGAAGTGGCCCGGTAACTTCCTCGTTGAGGAGATTCGCATAAGGCATGGCAGCGCGATCAGCGAGCGCCTGCCCAAGCAGCCCCACCCCCAAATTGCTGTAAAGGAAGGCGGCGTCCGCGGGCTTCGCCACGCCGTGCTGCGCGACAAACTGGTAGAGATTCGCCGGGCGATAGTCCCGGTAGGGATTGCTCGGGTCGGCTGGATTGAAATTGTCGGGCATCCTTGGCAGGCCTGAATGCTGCGTGATGAGATCGAGCAGGGTGATTTCGGCGCCGGGCGGTTTGGCGACGGCTCCAGACGGGAGCAGTTCGCGGACCGGCTCATCGAGGCGAATCTTCCCCTGGGCAATCAACTGCGCCATTGCGAGGCCGGTAAACGTCTTGGTGATAGAGCCGATCTCGAAAATGGAGTCCGTTCGTGCCGCACCGTAGGCAAAAACGCGTCGCGTCCCGCCGCGCACCACGCCGATGGCAACGCCGGCCGAAGTACCCGGTGACAGTGCACCGCGCTTGAGAGCTTGCTCCAAGTCTTGATTCAGCACCGCCTGCATTCCGGCGGCATCGACGGGAGCCATTGCCGGAATGTATGAGACCTTCGGCGGCGGAGTCGGTGGAACAGGTGTGGCTTGCCGCTGCAGGTTCAACGGCAGCGGGGCACCCTGGCTCCAGGTGCCCGTCAGAGTCTGTGCATCGCTGGAGAGCTTACCGCTCCAGCGACCCTTCAAGGCTGGAACGTTGAATGAAAAATCTGTTCCGGAGCGGGCGACGTTTGCACAGGATAGGTCAAAAGCGTCCTGATCCAGGCTGTCGAGTGCGCACGATTCCTGGCCGCTGCGGTCGCTCTTGACCGAGATTTGAATTCGCAATGACTGCGAGCCCGCCTGCAGGATACCAAGCCAGAATCCGTCTACTGGCGAAGGTTTGTCGGCCGGGATGAACGTGTCACGCGTGAACGTGAGAGGTTGGGGACTGCCCTGATTCCAGGTTCCGGTGAGAGTCCTGCCGTCATCCGCGATCGCTCCTGTCCAATTGCCATGCACCGCCGGTACGGCGAATGAGATGGTTTGGCCTTGCACCTGGAAATCCGCACAGGGGATTCCTATCGAACCTTGGTCCGGACTATCCATCGTGCCGCTCAGCGCGCCACCCGTCCCGGCGACAATGTGCAATTTGAGATGCAACGGGCCAAGAGTGCCGACGAAATCGCCTTGCACCGCGGGCACCGACTGCGCCCGAGCCGAAGACAATCCAAATCCGATGAACGCAATCAAGATGAAAACCCAGATTTGTTGAAGCTTCATAGGACAGCCCCCTCCGTTACCAAGCCGAGCTGGACAATTTTTCGTTGACACTTGCGGATGCCATGTCTTTGCATTTGGAAGAGCGATGCACCGAACCAGTACAATAGCGAGCGCGCATTATCGCGGCCCGTCAGATTGTGTGGTTCCGAGAGACACTAAGGTGTCGATCTCCCGCTTCAAATCGCGCGCTTTCCAGATATTTGCAAAACTGATTACTACGCCGAGCGCAACAACAACTGCCCCAAATCCGAGCAGCACACCTCTGGCTTCGGGGCGGACCACCTGTACCATCCCCCACACGAAGACCAACAGGCCCGCCATGAGTGGCACAACGTACCAGTACCAGGCTGTACGCACGAAGTCTCTCTGACGCGAGAGTTCTTTGATGTGAAAAGTCAGGAACGACGATCCTGCATCCGCAGCCGGCAGCCCTCGATTGCGCGCCCGTGTTCGCAGTCGATAGGCCACGAAGAGCGTCGCCAGTATTTCCATCAGCGAGCCCAGCCTCATCAAACGATTTGGAAAAATCCAGATGTATGCGCTGAAAGCAAGTATGACGAATGCACAGGCTATGTATTCCACCAAATTCCGTCTCCAGACGGTCTTTTGGAAGGAGGTTGCCCTCAATCGGATTTGCTCGGTCGTCATTTGAATTGGCTCCGTATTCTGCTGTTTCCAAAAAGCCTTCAGATCTTCTTCACGCATGACTGATCTCCCCGCTATGAAACTGTCGAGTCAGCAATGTCTTGATACGATGAATTTTGGTCGCCACGTGGCCCGGTGTTAGCCCCGTGATCGCAGCAATTGATTCGGCGTCCAGGTCTTCCAAATAAAGCAAGATCACCTGTCGATCAGGCGATTGAAGAAGGCCGATGAGTCGGTGTAGACGCTGGAGGGCTTGATTCTGGCCAGTTTGGGTCTCAATGTCGTGTAAGTCTGCAATGTCGCCGATCGAGTCGAGCGTATAACTAGTGCGCAGGCGCACTCTTCGGTTCCGCGTCACGTGCGTAAGCGCCGTATTGTGGGCAATCCGGTAGACCCAGGTCCGCAGTGAGCAGCGCTGATCGAATGATGCGAGACTTTGCCATAAAGCCAAGTGCACATCCTGCAGCAGATCGCGCCGACGATCAGGGTCGGCCTCATAAGCGTTCGTCAGCCGCGCCAGTGCGCCACCAAACTCAGCGACGACCTCTGCGTACTGTAAGTACTGGGCCGACGATGCGAAAGATGGCTGCGCTTGCTTGGGCTCCACGGGACTCGGCTTGCCGACGGTCATGACATAGGTAGTCTAGTCACCGAGAGGTTTCTTACAGAAGCTTGTCGAAATACCTTTTGCCGGCCCGTAGTAACCTCAAATCATCAATCAGCACCCGTACCTCCAAGGACCGTATACCGGCGCGCCTATAGAGGTTGGAGGAGCGGCCGCTTCGCGGCAGGTATTTCGGCGGTTTGGCCGACCGCAGCTGGCCGAAAGCGGCGGCTTGCAGTATCTAATGTGTGGACGCAGTTGCGTACCTGGGCGAAGTCTTCGTGGCCTCGAACACCGTGTACGGTGGGCGACTGTGCTCACGCACGCGCCCGAAGATCGCCTTCAGCTTGTTCCGATACCACAGCTGTCGTTGCGTGACCATCCATAGCGTCCCCCCGACCAGAAGCCTGTTGAAACCCTTGTGGATGAATTGTTTGGGCACGCGGAAATCGGTGTGATACGGCGGATTGCACAGAATCTGCGTAAACCCCGTCTCCTGAAAGTCGCTGAAACCCTCGCTCCGCGTCACCACGACGCCGTCCACTTCGTTCGCGCGGACGTTCCGCGATGCAATCTCGATCGCAATGGCGTCGCTGTCGATCATCCAGACGCGTTCGGCTCCAATGAGTCTGGCGGCCACGATGCCCACCACTCCGTATCCGCACCCAAGATCTAGAACCTTGTCCTTTTCCGTGAACGGAGCATGCGACAGCATCGCAAGCGTGCCGGCATCGATCTCGTGCGGCGAAAACAGGCGCGGATCCGTCTCCAGCACGACGTCGATGCCTCTGACACTGGTTCGAATCACGGGACTCCTTCTCACTGGAGAACATATAGTGTTCCTTCGCCCCTCTTTGGGGAACACCCGCACATGTTGAGTCCGGACTGGCCGAGCCACTTGAGGAGGGAATCGAGTTCGGCGCGATCAAGCCACTCGATCGACGCCTCCGCGGAACGCGGGCTTATCTAATACGGGAGCGGCTCGCAGGCGCCTTTGCGCTACGGCGCTGCCTTGCACGCGATCATGATTTCGCGATCATCCTCACTGCCCTTCAGCGTCTCATACCCACGGCTACCACAGGCACGGCCGGCCTTGACCAGACAGTTTGCGTAGCTATTCAAGAAGCCGCCGCAAGTGATGACATAACCCCTGCGGCCATCGGGGGCATAAGTCGCGTGCTGGGATCGGCACGCGCCGCAGGCGAGGGCCAAACAAACGACTGCGAGTTGCGTCGATCGGAAATTCAGTTTGAGCATGACTCTTGCTGGTTCGTTTTTGGGGGCTAAAGAGTGACTGACCCAGATGACAGTCACGTGTCGAGCAGTAACAAAAGCATCACGGCAGCGCAGGTATAGTCACCCCCATGACACAACGCAGAACCCACCGGATACTAATTTTGCTGGCGATCTGTGCGTTCAATCGGCCCGCGTTCGCCGAGGGAATAAGCGGCCTGTACCTCGGCGGCAGCGCCGCCTTGGCGAAAATCGACTACGACAATTCGGCCTTTCAAACGCAAC